>NZ_CALKTQ010000106.1 GCF_937997465.1 uncultured Campylobacter sp.
GAGCTAAAAAATAGAGAAAGAAGCGTCACAGAAGAGATGATGGCGTGTTCTTTTATAGGCTCAAAGCAAAGCGTTAAAGAGCAAATTTTAGAGTTTCAAAATAGACTAGCAGTCGATGAGATCATGGCTCAAAGCTTTATTTTTGATGAAAAGGCGCAGTTTGACTCTTTTGGGGCGTTAAAAGAGATCACGGATCAAATTTAATCCTCTCTAACCCTTAAAAATATAGGAAATCTTGGCTTGCCGTTGGCGGTTAAATTTTGAAATTTATATGTGATGATAGAGCCTATCTTTGGGGGATCTTGACGATTTTTGTCGCTTAGTCCTGAGCCTATTTTAAAGATAGTGCCCTCTTTTGGCTCGCCAGCTCTTTCTTTATCATCTTTGCCGCCAAGCGCCTTGCAGGTAAGCGAGCCTACAAATTTTTCGTATTTGCCGCTGCCTTTATTTACGGCGACAACCTCGCACTCGGCGTCTTTAAATTTTTTATATTTCAGAGCATTTTTGCTTCGTTTTCGCTCATACGGCGCGTTTGGCTCGCGCACGACCGCACCCTCGCCGCCCTTTGCGATGACAGCCTCCGCAAACGCCTCAAATTCGGCGTTATCTTTTACTTTTACTTGCTTGATTATCTTTAAATTTTGCCCTGCCTGCGGATTTTGCAAGATAAATTTTTCAAGCTCGCTAAGCCGCTCTAAAAGCCCGCCGCTAGCCTCAGGTACGTCAAAAACATAAAATTTGATCTCACTCCACGCTGCCTCATTTGGCGTTTTATCCATTACGATCGATTGGATTTTTTCAAATTCGCCCCGCGCAGTGTAAAGCTCACCGTCAAGTGCAAACGGCGGAAAATGCGCGCTCCAGCCCCCTGGCGTGGCTATAATTTTACCGTTTCTGGATAGCAAATTTCGCCCATCCCAGTAGGCGCGCACGCCGTCTAGTTTCTCGCTAGCTAGCCAGCCGCCGACGTTTTGACCTTTGTATTCGCTAAGTTTTAAAAGCTCAAATTTATCTTTTTTAGCAGTATCTACACCCGCGTCGCTTAGGTTTTCGCTCTGCGCCGCCAAAGCGAAATTTAAAAAGGCGGCCAGCAATAGCGCGAAAAATCTCAAATTTTAACCCCGTAAAACTCGCAGTACCACTCGATAAACCTAGCCACCCCGTCATTTACGCTAGTGTTTGGCTTGTAGTCAAAGTCCGCTACCAGATCGCCCACGTCCGCATAGGTCGCAGGTACGTCGCCGGCTTGAAGCGGGAGGAAGTTTTTCTCTATCTCGCGGCCAATTTTTAGCTCGACGGCCTTGATGTAGTCCATGAGCTCTACGGGGCTATTATTGCCGATATTATAGACCTTAAACGGCGCGCTAGAGGTGGCTGGATCGGGATGCTTCGCGTCCCACGCAGGATTTGGTTTCGCAGGGTTGTCGATGCATTTTATGATGCCCTTTACGATGTCGTCCACGTAGGTAAAGTCGCGCTTCATCTTGCCGTAGTTAAAGACGTCGATTTTCTTGCCTTTTAGCGCGGCGTCTACGAACAAAAACAGCGCCATATCAGGGCGTCCCCACGGGCCGTAAACGGTGAAAAATCGCAGTCCCGTAGTCGGCACGCCAAAGAGATGCGAATACGTATGCGCCATCATTTCGTTGCTTTTTTTAGTCGCGGCGTAGAGGCTGATCGGGTGATTTACGCCTTCGTGCGTGCTAAACGGCATATTTTCGTTTAGGCCGTAAACCGAACTAGAGCTTGCGTAGACTAAATTTGCGGTTTGGTTGTGGCGGCAGCACTCGAGGATATTCATAAAGCCCGTGACGTTGCTATCGATGTAGGCTTGCGGATTGATGAGCGAGTAGCGAACGCCCGCCTGAGCGGCTAGATTTACGACGCAGTCAAATTTCTCGTTCTCAAAAAGCCTTTTCATCGTTTCGCCGTCGGCTAGATCGGCTTTTATAAATTTTAAATTCGGTTGCGTTTTTGAGCTTATCAGCTTGCCGCGCTCGATCTCGCTCACGTCAAAACCGGCCGTTTTTAGGCGCTCGAGCTTTAAATTTACGTCGTAGTAGTCGTTTATCACGTCGTATCCGATGACCTCGTCGCCCCTTTTTACGAGGGCGTTTGCCAAGTGAAATCCGATAAATCCCGCCGTTCCGGTTACTAAAATTTTCATGTTTTTTCCTTTGTGATTTGACGTTATTTTAGCACAATCTCATTTATTTCGCCGTTAGCCTGCGCGCCTGAAAGTAAAATTTGAGCAAATTTGCGCGGCCTTGGGATCAAATTTGACGTTTAAATTTGCAAATTTAAGCAGAGATTCTTAAACGAACTTTTAATTTTTTTACTATTTTACTGCTATAATCAACTAGTTAAATTTACACGAGGAGACGACGATGCCTAGTTTTAAAAAAGCCGCTCTGCCTTGCCTTTTTAGCGCATTTGCCCTGCTCGGACACGCAGCCGAACTCTACGTTTCAAAAGATATGGGCGACAACGCAAACGTCGGCACCAAAGAAGCGCCGCTAAAAAACATCGAAAAAGCCGCCCAGATAGCCCAAATAGGCGACAAAATTTACGTCGCCGAGGGTAACTACTACGGGCTAAGAGACAAGGGCTTTATCATCATCAAAAAGCCCGTCGAGATCTACGGCGGCTACTCCAAGGACTTCGCCGTGCGCGATGTTTTAAAGTACCAAACCCGCATCATGCCACCTGCGTCCGTTAACGGCACGGGCTCGTCAAATCCGCTAGTCGAGCTAGACATCGTCGCAGCGCCTGGAGAGAGGCTCGTTTTTGACGGCATTATCTTTGATAAGGGCGACTCAAACGCCTATGATCCAAGCAGAGGTAAGCCAAGAGGCGTAGAAACAGGCATGCTAGTCCTGCCGCCCGGAATCGGCCAAAACGGCAAGGCTACAAACGTCATCACGGCCGCCAAGCCGCTTTTAGGCGGTAAATTTTTAGGCGGCGGCGAGCTTGCGATACGAAACAGCGTCTTTAGCAACGGCAACAACTCTGCAGTGAGACTAGGCGCTCACGGCGAGGTAAATATCGTAAACAACGTCTTTGTCGCAAACGCCATCAGCGCCTGCGAAATCTGGGGCGCGAAAAATCAAGCCGACGCCGTCAAAATCGACTTTAGCTACAACACCATGCTTTTTACCTGGCCGCGAACGGCTAGCTTTGGCGACGGCGGCCAAGGCTTTAAGGTCATGACCAAAGCAGACGTCGTCATCCGCCGCAACATCATCGGTCTCTCGGCCTTTGCGGCGATAGAACGCGCCCGCATCGATAGTCCCGTAGCCATGGAGAAAGGACGAAAAGTGCGCGTAAACGACAACCGCTTTTTCCTCAACAAAAAAGCCGACGTCATCCTGCCGGGACTCGGACTTTTTGAGACGATATTTGCAAAGGATTTTGCAGATGTGGATCTCTTTGACGAGGCGGTCGGTAACGAGGAGCTAAAGGACGACAGATCGCTAAGAAAAGCCATAAACAAGGCGTATATGGAAGGATTTTTGGACGCTTCATACAAAGAGAGCGTGGACTACGATCCAAATTCGTTTACAAACGAGCTAAGAAGGGTGTTTGGGATAAATCAAATCGCGACAGGACAAAGCGAAGTGTCGATGTTTGCCAACAAATATCCGCTAAAAGACGCGATTAAACTCTTTGGCGCGGTAGAGGGCTACGGCGCGCAGGAGATAAAGTACTGATTTGCCATGTGTTTTGTCTAGAAATTTGACATTTACGGGATTGTTTTCGTGCCGTCTTTCGTCAAATTTGATTTAGTCGCGGTCAAATTTGCAAATTTGCAGCTATTTTTGCGGCGTTAGGTTGCGTGTCTTTTTCGTCAAATTTGATGCTGTAGCCGCTAAAGCGAAATAAAATTTGCCCAGTAAAAGCCAAATTTACTAATCGCTCGCCAAACCGAGTCAAATTTGACCGCACCCTAAAAACATACGCGTCAAATTTACCAAGCCCGTGCCGTTTCGAGCCG
This sequence comes from uncultured Campylobacter sp., assembly GCF_937997465.1. Classification (GTDB taxonomy): domain Bacteria; phylum Campylobacterota; class Campylobacteria; order Campylobacterales; family Campylobacteraceae; genus Campylobacter_A. The sequence continues at coordinate 3,995 of NZ_CALKTQ010000106.1, forward strand.
TTTTGGCCTGCCAAATTTCGCTAACCTCTCACTGCTCGTCCAAATTTATCTCGGGCATATTTTCTTCGGTGTAGTACTCCTCTGCCCCGGCCTGTTCGCCCTCTTCATCAAGCTCTGGCTCATCCTCGTAGTTTTGCGTTTCAAGGCGCACGAGTTCGCGATCGACCGCCTCGCAAAACACCGGCGTATAACCCATCTGCGCGCAGTTTGCCGCGAGCCACTCGCTCATCACCGAGATGTCGTCCGCGTAATCATCCAGCGTCAAATTTCCGCGCAAAAGCTCGTATTTTAGAAAAAGCCAGTAGGTGTTTAGCACGTCGCTTTCGCAGTATTCGTTGATCTTATCTATCTTGCCGTCAAAAAACAGCTCCATCACCTGATCGCCGTGCACGTCGTATTTGCCGGGCAAATTTAAGCTCGCGCAGAGCGTGTCGAGCTTTAGCCCGCGCACGGAGCCAAACTCGCTCACGTGGTCAAGCAGATCGAAGTGAAATTTGCCGCTGTATCGGTCACGGTAGTTGCCGTCCCATTTGCCCTTGCCAAGCTCCTTGTTTTCGACCTCGTAAAAGCTCGGAAACGAGACGTTATACCTCATCGCGCGAGTTAAAATCATCGGCAGATCAAAGCCGCGCCCGTTAAAGCTCACTAGACGCGGGTTGTGCGAGTTTACGAAGCCGATAAATTTATTTAGGATTTCGCGCTCGTTTGCACCCTTCATCGTACTTACGCGCAAAAATTTACCGTACTCGTCCGCCATCACAGCTGAAATCGCCACGACGCAGTGAAACATCACGGGTAAAAACTCGCTTCCACTTGCTGCTTTTTGCGCGGCAAACGCCTGCCTCGCCACCTCCGCGTCGCTTCCCTCAAAGCCGTAAATTTTACGCAAAAGCGCGGTGTCCGGCACCGTTTCGCAGTCAAAAACGCAGATATAATTTTTAGCCATTTCAAACCTTTTTTAGCTATTTTTGCCTAAAATGATAGCTAAAAATCTTTATAAAAGCGATAAATGAATAAAAACACAGCCCCAAACATCGCCGTTATCAAGCTCTCCGCCCTGGGCGACATCGTCCACGCGGTAGTTATTTTGCAGTTTATCGAAAAACACTTGCCAAAAGCGAAAATAACGTGGTTTGTAGACGCCAAATTTAGCGAGATTTTATTCCTTTGTCCGCAAATTTCGCACGTCGTTTCGCTACCGCTAAAAAACGGCGAATACAAAAAAAGCTTGGAGCTGATCGCGTCTGCCAAGCAAGAGGGCAAATTTGACTACGTCATCGACCTGCAAGGACTTCTCAAATCCGCCGCGGTTGCGAAACTTCTTGGCAAAAACAGTTACGGATTTGACAAATTTAGCGCCAAAGAACCGCTTGCGGCGCTGTTTTATAAGCATAAATTTAGCTGCGACTACGGAGAAAATATCATCTTGCGAAATTTAAAACTTACGGCTTTTGCTTTGGGCTTTAGTTTTAGCGAGGATGAGATTTTAGCCAAACAGCCTTGTTTTAGCGCCTCGCAAAGTAAATCGCAAAGCTTAAAAAAGAAAATTTTAATAGCGCCTTTTGCTAGCGAGCCGAGTAAAATTTACGATAAATTTGGCGATGTTATCGCGCTGCTTGACGATCAGAAAAATGAAATTTTCGTCTGCTTTAACGGCGAAAACGAGGAGAAAAAAGCCCTAAATTTGATCAAAAACTCAAACGCAAAACCGCTAAACTTAAACCTAAAAGAGCTCGTAAATTTTATATCATCCTGCGACCTTGTTATCGGCAACGATAGCGGCGTGACGCATATCGCCTGGGCGCAAAATCGCCCCTCTATCACGCTTTTTGGTAACCGCCCCGCAGAGCGAAACGCCTACGCAACGCCCGTAAATTTAACCATCGACGCGGGTAAAAAAATAGACGCGAAAAAGATAGACAAAAGCGACTTTTGCGTGCGAGATATCGCGCCGCAGACTATCGCAAACGCGGCAAAAAGGCTACTTGATGCGTGATTTATTTTACCTTTGGCTTTATAGATTTTTTAAATTTATCTTTACCGTTACGCCCGCGTTTTTGCTAAATCCTTTTTTAAATTTCATCGCGTTTTTATTTTATAAATTTGACGCCAAACACACCAAAATCATCAGAGCAAATCTAAATTTCGCCTACGCGGACGAGCTCACGGCCGCGCAAAAAGAGCAAATCATCAAAGATACGTACCGAAACTATGCCAAATTTGCAGTAAATTTTATAAAAAATCAAAACGCGAGCAAGGAAAAAATCCTAGAAAAAGTCGAATTTAAAAACGAGCAAATCTTTCAAAACGCGCTCGCCTCGGGCCGCCCGATCATCGTACAAACCGCGCACTACGGGCAGTGGGAGCTATTTTCGCTGGCGATGGCGGCAAAATTCGGCGGCGTTAGCATCGTCGGACGCGCGCTTGATAGCGCGGTCATGCAGCGCATTTTGGCGGCAAACCGCACCCGCTTTGATATCGAGCTCATCGACAAAATGGGCGGCGCAAAGCAAATCCTAAAAGCGGTTAAGGCACGCCGATTAGTCGGCATCCTAGTCGATCAAAACACTGCCAAAGACGAAGGCGTGGAGGTTAAATTTTTCGGTCGCGAGGTCCTGCATACGCCCGCAGTTAGCATTTTTGCGCAAAAAAGGGACGCGCTCATCGTGCCGGCCTTTATCCGCGAAAAAGGGGCAAATCTCAGCGAAATTTGCTTTTTCCCGCCGATTGATATTAGGGATTTTGACAAAGACGAAGCCGTGCTAAAGGCCACGCAAGCGCAAGCTGACGTCACCGAGGCCGCCGTACGCGAGAAGCCGGACGAGTACTTTTGGTTTCACAAGCGATTTAAGCATTTTAACGAGGAAATTTATAAATGCTAAGCGTCGTTATCCTCACGCTTAACAGCGAAAAATATCTCGCCGAGGTGCTAAAAAGCTGCGAATTTGCAGACGAAGTCGTCGTGGTCGATAGCGGCTCGCAGGACGCTACGGAGCAAATTTGCTCTGGGTTTAAAAACGTCAAATTTCACAAGCAAAAATGGCTGGGATTTAGTGCGCAAAAGCAGCTGGGCGTGGATCTAGCGCGCAATCGTTGGGTTTTCGTGCTAGATAGCGACGAGGTGATTTTAGAACCTCTGAGAGAGGAAATTTTGCAAATTTTACAGCGACCCGAGTTTTGCGCGTACGAGGTGGCTCGCGCAAATATATTTTTCGGCAAAGAAGTGCGCACGATGGGGCTTTACCCCGACTGCACTGTTAGGCTTTTTGACAAGACGCTAGCGGAGTTTGACGGGCGCGAGATACATGAAAAAGTAGTTTTAAAAAGCGCGGCAAAAACGGACGAACAAATCTCGACTGGCACCGCAAATGGCGCAAATTTAACCGCCGCCAAAAATGAAATCGGTAGGCTAAAAAACCACTTCAAACACTACGCATACGACAGTATCGAGCAGTTTATCACCAAGCAAAATCGTTACTCGAGTCTGGGCGCAAAGGGTGCCAAATCAAGCAAATTTAAAGCTATTTTAAATCCAGCTTGGACGTTTTTTAAGCTATTTTTCCTAAAAGGCGGCTGGCGCGAGGGCTGGCGTGGCTACGTGATAGCAAGGCTTTATGCGCAATATACATTTTGGAAGTACGTAAAATGAAAGATAAAAAAATCAAAATCCTAGTTATGAAATTTAGAAACATCGGCGACGTGCTGCTCACGACTCCGCTCATCGAAAACCTGCGCCGCATCTACCCCGACGCGCAGATAGATTTCGTGCTGAACAAGGGCACCGAGGCGATGATCGAGGGCAACCCGAACATCCAAAACATCCATATCTACGACCGCGCAAATATAAAAGAGGTCGGCTTTTTTAAACGACTTTGGCGCGAGTTAAAGTTTATCCGCGCGATCAAAAAGCAAAAATACGACATCGCCGTGCAGACCACGACGGGCGATCGCGGCATCATCGTCGCCAAATACGCCAAGATAAAAACCATCGTGGGCTTTGAGGGCAAAAATAAAACCGTAAACAAAATAATCACGCACAAAGCCCCTAAAATAGGCGGTCTGCGCCACACCGTGGATAGAAACCTAGACGCCCTGGCCGCGCTAGGATTTGAGCCTAGCGGCAAAAGAGTGAGCGTGTACTTCGATCCAGAGTGCATCAATCATCTAAATTTGCCGCCTAAATTTATCCACGTGCACCTAACTAGCCGCTGGATGTTTAAGTGCGCGGACGACGAAACTATGGCTGCGATAATCGACTTTTGCGAGGGGCTTGGCGTGCGGGTCGTGCTAACGGCCGATAACAACGACGCCGAGCTAAAAAAGCTAGACGACGTGCTGGCGCTGTGCTCCTCTAGTCCCGTAAATCTAGGTGGCAAACTCACCCTAAAACAGACCGCCGCGCTCTCAAAGCGCTCCGCGATGTTTATCGGCGTAGATACGGCGATCATGCACCTAGCCGCGGCCAACGACGTGCCCGTGATCGCGCTGTTTGGGCCTAGCGGGGCGTTTGAGTGGGGGCCGTGGGATAACGATCTAGACGCAAACGGCTACACGCAGCGCAACGGCAACCAAACTATGGGCAAGCACGCGGTGTTTCAAAAGGACTGGGACTTCGTGCCGTGCGACAAAGAGGGGATGATAAAGCATGGCGTGGAGCGAACGCTGATGAGATTTGAGGGCGAGGAGCTGGAGGCGATAAAAAGCAAAATCAGGGAAAATTTGAGCCGAAACTAAGCGTGCTTTGTAAAATGCGGCCGTTTTGGCTAAATTTTACAAGTAAATTTGAGCCGCGAGCGGTAAATTTGGCCGTTTTGGTCAAATTTGACGATCAAATTTATCAGCTCGGATTTTGTAAGTCAAATTTGATTTGAACGCTAGCCGTCACATTTAACCTTCTTGATTTCACAAATTTGGGCGTTTAAATTTGACGCCTAGGCCTTCTTTTCGTTAAACACATACGAGATCACGAAAACGATCAGACAAACG
>NZ_CALKTQ010000107.1 GCF_937997465.1 uncultured Campylobacter sp.
AAATTTTACTTAGCTTTAGATCCTCTTTGTCGATGTCCTTCACGCCCTCTCCGTCAAAGGCCAAATTTGCCAGCGCCGCGGCGTAATACTGCTCTTTCGTATCCAGATCCATCGGCTTTCCGTCTTTGTCCTTAAAGGCGCCCTTGCCAAAGCCTTTTAGCCCGAGTCTCTTTGCCACCGCGATATAAAAGGCCTCCACGTCGATTAGCGTGCCGTCTGCGGCGCGGTCTTGTTTAGCGGCGACGGCCGGGTAGCGCACGACCGAGGTTTTAGCTATCGTGCCCCAAAGCGAGTTTGGAAGCGCCCAGTTTTCGAGATTTACGCCGTCTGGTACGATGTAGTCGGCGTAGGCATTGGTCTCATTCATAAAGGCGTCGATACCGATGAAAAGCGGTAAATTTTTGCTATCTTTTAGTGCGTCAAGCACCGCGACCTCGAGCCCTGCCTGTCCGTACATCACGTTCGTCATGTAGTTTATAAACGCCTTTACCTTGTACGGATAGCCAGCGGCGTGGCTGGTGAGAGTTTCGTTTACTAACGGCATCGAGATAGGATACCACGGCTGCTGCGCAGGATAGCCGCTGCCGCCGGCTGCCACTTTACGTTTAAACTCCGAGCTCGTTTCGTAATACTTGCCCGAGCGGGATAAATTTAACCCGTTTGGCTTGTATGCGCCCTCGAAACTCTCCAGATCGTATCTACCCTTTAAAAACTCATGAGTGCCCGCGCTTGCGTTTACGCTGCCGCCCTTATAGCCGTAGGTGCCCATGAGCGTATTTAAGCAAAATATCGCGTACGTGCTCATGGCTGCTTGCGTGTGCATCATGCCGCCGTGGACGTTGGTGCTAACTTGCCTGCCATTTTTGGTGAAATTTTCGCACAGCCAGAGGATATCCTCTACGCTCACGCCGCAAATTTTAGAGTACTCTTTTAGGCTGTGTTTGTAGGCGGACTCTTTTAGCAGCTGCATCGAGCTTTTAACCTCGACTTTTTTGCCGTTAAGCAAAATTTTGCCCTTATAGTAGAGCTTAGCCGGTTCGTTTATCTTGTAGCTTTGGATTTTGCCGCTTTGAGAGCAGACCTGCCACTCGTCGCCAACGAGTGCAAATTTGCCGTAGTCTGCGTGGCCTTTTTGCGTGATGACTAGGTGGGTGGCGTTGCACCAGTGTATCTCGCCCGCTAGCTTTGCTTGCTCTAAATTTGGCTGCATGAGGTAGTTTGCGGCGTATTTTTCGTTTTCTATGATCCAGCGTATCATCGCCATAGCGAGCGCGGTGTCGGTACCCGGTTTTATACCGATCCAGCGGCCTTTATCGGAGGCGGCGAATTTGACGGCGTTTGTTAGCGTCGGATCTACCACCGCATAGCTGAAGTCATCGTTTGTACTTCTTGCGTGGGCGACCATTTTGGCTTGCTTTTGGAACGGATTTCCGCCGTTTGCCGGCGAGGTGCCCCAGTAGATGGTAAATTTGGAGTTTTCGTAGTCGGGTTTTGTGTGGGCAAAGCCTTTTGCATTATGCGCGATCTTGCCGCCCACTCTAAAACCGCCGCCGCAGATACCGCCGTGGGAGTAGTGATTTATAGTGCCGAATGATTTTTTGATAAAGCGATCGACGATATCCGAGCGTCCGTCATAGAGATAAAAGCTCAAAAGCTGGTTGCGCTTGGTGCCGTATTCGGGATTTGCCTCGTCGATGAGCTCGTCTGAGAGTATAGCCCTAAGCCCGTCCACGTGCCCCTCGCCGAAAAGATCCCCACCCTCGACGACCTCCTCGATGAGCTGCTCGAAGCTGATCTTTTTCCACTTACCCTCGCCTCTTTTGCCCACTCGCTTTAGCGGCGACAAAATCCTAATAGGCGAAGCTATCATCTCCGGTAGCGCCGCGCCTCTAGCGCATACCGTGGCGCGTCTCTCGTCCTCTCCGCTAGCCGTGGTCGCTAGCAGTGCGTCGTTTATCGAGGTATCAAAGCTCGCCCAGTGCACGTTTGATAGCGGGTGATATGGGTTGCCCGTGCATCTTAGCACGCGGTCTGCTTTTTCGTCCACGTGTAGCCGCAGTCCGCACTTTGCCACGCAGCCGTGACACATAGAAAATACCACGCTATGGCCGTCGTTCATCGAAATTTTGCCGTCTTTTACGCTAAATTCGGGCTGAAGCGAGCTACCCTGCGGTTTATAGTCGTCTTTTATTTTTCCCGCGTCGTCCGCTACTGCAGCGGTCGCGCCTACGGCCGAGATCATCGCCGCGTTTTTTAGAAATTCTCGTCTTTGCATTATTTTCTCCTTACAGCGCGATCTCTTCGCTCCAGCTGATCGCTTGTTTGTATCCTTTTTTAGCCGCCAGTTCCTTGTCGTTCTTAGCCAAAATTTCGCTCACGCCGTAGTAAAAAACCTGCGGATGCGTGTTTTTTGGACTATCTAGCACCATCGTCTCGTGAGCGGCTAAAAATTTCCTGATATTTGAGTTTTCGTCGTTTAGATCGCCTATTATGCGGCTTCCGCCCACGCAGGTCTCCACGCACGCAGGCAGCAATCCCTCGCGCAGTCTGTGATCGCAAAAGGTGCATTTATCGACTTTATAGGTCTGCATGCTGAGGTATCTGGCGTGATACGGACAGGCCTCGGCGCAAAGCGCGCAGCCGATGCACTCGGCGCTATTTACTTTGACGATACCGTTGCTTCTTTGGTAGCTCGCGCCCGTCGGACAAACGTCGATACAGGCTGGGTTTTCGCAGTGATTACAAAGGCGCGGCAGCGAGGCGATAACAGCTCGGTTGCCGTCTTTGTCGCTAGCTTCGTACTCCGAAACGATCGTCCTAAAGGCACCTGCTTGGACGTTGTTTTCCATAGCGCAGTTCATCGTGCAAGACTGGCAGCCGACGCAGCGCGTGAGGTCGATGACCATGCCGTAGCGCGGACCTTTGGTTTTTTCAAAAGTATTCGGAGCGGCCCTAAGCGCGGTCGCCGCGATAAAAACACCCGCCGTAGCAATAAAGCTACGACGCGAACCTAGCGTTGATTGCATTTTTTCTCCTTTGAATCAAAATGGTTTCGTAACTTTATCATAACTTAACTTAAATGATAATATTAATATTTTGATTAAAAGTATTTTTCAGATTACCAAAAATTTATTTTTTAGAAGCGTTTGGTTATAATGCTTTTCAAATTTTTATAAATTTAAGGAAAATATCTTGAAATACGCTCTTGATTGCAAGGATAGTTTTGAAAACTCGTTTATATTTTGGCTCACTAGATACGTCAAATTTAAGCTTAGCTCGCTCTCAAACAAAGAGCTTCGCGACCCAAAGGCGCTGGCAAGCGTAAATTTCGCCCTTAGCCGCGAGATAAAAAACATAGATCAGCTCGACGGCCTCGTAAAATCGGCTAGAAACGCAGGACTAACGGGCATAAATACATACTTTAATCCGCTTAAAAAGATATTCGAGACGCTCAAATTTTACGAGCTAGAGAGCCTAAAACAGATCGATGAGGAGCTGCTAAGCGAGGTGCTAGCTAGCGTCACGGGCGGACTAAGCGACGCGAGCAAGAAAAACTACCGCATAAGCGCGATAAATTTTTTCGCATTTTTGGATAAGCAAAACGAAGAGGACGGCAAGGCGCACGTCTTTGACATCGGGCTAAAAAACTGGGGCGGCGTGGGCGGAGCGCGCGGGCAAAAGCTGCCTGAATTTATGAGCGAGGATGAGGTTAAAAGATTTTTGGAAGCGATCGAAAACGCGGAGTTTAAAAGCAACGCCAACCGTAATAAGCTCATCATAAAAATCATTATTTTCACCGGCATCCGCGTGAGCGAGGCGCTAAATCTAAAGCGCAAAGATATAGCCGAGGACGGCGAACTCTACGTCATAAGAATCCGCGGCAAAGGCAACAAATACCGCGTCGTCATGATCAAACGCCGCCTCATCGAAGCCCACCTGGACGCGATCGCGATAAACTATATAAATAAAGAAGGATATCTTTTTATCAACAAAAAAGGCACGCGGCTAACGCAGGCCTACGTGAGTCGCATCGTCGAGCAAATCCTCTTTAAAGCCGGAATCCGCAAGGAAAAAAACGGCGCTCACATGCTGCGCCATACCTTTGCCACGATGCTTTATAAAAAGCAAAAAGACCTGGTTTTGGTACAAGAAGCGCTCGGACATGCGAGCTTAAACACTTCGCGCATTTACACGCATTTTGATAGCGAAAAGCTAAAGCTCGCCGCTCAGGTAGCCGAGGAGCTAAGCGGAGAATAGGCGCTAAATTTGAGCGGTTTCAAATTTGACTCGGGCGGCTAACGGCACGCGAGCTTGCTAAATTTGCGAGTCAATATGCTGTTTTCAAATTTGAGCAGTCTATATAATATAAGATAATTGCGCGGTTAAATTTAAGAAATTTGACGAGAGATGAAAACGGCCGCGCTAAAAACGCGACCGTAAATTTGGTTTAAATTTTAGAGATCGTTATTTTTTCTTTATCGCTTCCGACTACGATCTCATCTCCGCTTTCAAGCTCGTCGCGTAGGATCATATCGGCTAGCGGATCTTCGACTA
>NZ_CALKTQ010000108.1 GCF_937997465.1 uncultured Campylobacter sp.
CTAAGCCCGCTAAATCGCATGGGACAGCCTACGGATATCGCCGGCGCATGTTTGTTTCTCTGTAGCTCAAAAGCTAGCTGGGTGACGGGCCACACCTTCATCATCGACGGCGGTACAACATTTAAATGAAAAAAGCGAATTTAGCCTGCGCGCCTTTGCCGGTTGCTTGCGTTTTTTGCAAATTCGGCGGTATAAATTTAACGCGCTTGCGGGCTAAATTTGATGAAAATTTAAAATTTGAAAGCAAATTTTGCGGCGCGGACGGTTTTCTTAAACCTAATCTAAATTTGCTCAAATTTGACAAAGCTACAAGCAAATTTAACCAAAGCGCAAATAAGAAACGGGCAAAGTCAAGCCAAAACAAGGCCAGCGCTTTTTCCGCCGCCTCAAGTACCGCGACGTCAAATTTTAAACTCCAAAATCCAAAAGAAAGAAAAAATAAATGAGCCTAAATTTACCAAACGCCCTAGCTTTCCTGCGTGTATTTCTCGCACCCCTGATGTTTTGGTTGCTACTTAGCGTAAATTCCTTCTCAGGCGTGCATATTAGCTGGATGAACTACTTTGCCGCGCTTGTGTTCGTGATCGCCAGCGTCACGGACTTTTTTGACGGGTTTATCGCGCGCGCATGGGATCAAAAGACTAAGCTTGGAGCCGTCATCGACCCGCTTGCGGATAAAATGCTAACGCTGGGCGCGTTTTTAGGACTCATGATGATAGACCGCGCGAGCCCTTGGGCCGTGTATCTCATCCTGGTTCGCGAGTTTTTTATCACGGGATTTCGCGTCGTGATGGCGGGCGAAGGCGTAGAGGTCGCCGCATCGATGGCGGGCAAAGTCAAAACCGTCTGCCAGATGGTTGCGATCGGCTTTTTAACCATGCAGTGGCCTTTTGGCGAGTTTTTGCTCTGGCTTAGCGTCGCGCTGACGCTGTATTCGGGCTTTGAGTACGTAAACGCTTATGTAAATCACGTTAAAAATCAAGCCAAAAAGGCGTAAATTTGAGAGCCGGAAACGCCATAATCTATCTAGCTAGCTTCGTCGTGGTAGCAGCCGGACTAAAGGCCGCTAGCGTCGTAGTTCTGCCATTTTTAATGGCGGTTTTTATCGCTATCGTGGCGACGCCTGCGATAAATGCGCTAGAAAAGCTCAAATTTCCGCGCGTTTTAGCCTTTGCGCTCGTTACCGCAGTCGTGTTTTTATCGCTTGGATTTATCGCAAACACCGTGCTAAAAACGATCAACGGGCTAGTTAGCTACATGCCCGAGCTTCAGAGCAAATTTAAAGTCCTAGCCGACCACTATCACCATATACTCGCTAGCCGCGGCCTCATCGACCCAAACAGCGTCGCCGCGCCCGCAGACTTTGATATCAATAAACTTTTTGCCGTGCTGGGCGGATTTTTAAGAAGCGGCACAGAGCTTGCCTCAAAGAGCTTTTTTGTCTTTTTGCTTGTTACTTTTATGCTTTTTGAGGTACAGGTATTTTCTCAAAAAGTCGAGTATTTTGCGAGTAAAAATCCGCAAACAAATCAGATCGTAGATACGTTCATATCAAATCTCAAACGCTATCTCGCGATCAAGTCCGCAGCATCGTTTGCGACGGGCGTTTTTATATTTATCGGGCTAAATTTCATCGGCGTGCCTTACGCGCCGCTTTGGGGGATTTTGGCTTTTGTGCTAAACTTTGTCCCGACGATCGGCTCCATCATCGCGGCCGTTCCAGCACTTTTGGTGGCGCTTTTGTTAAACGACGCGGCGGCTTGCGCTTGGACTGCGGCGCTGTATGCGGTCGTAAATGTCGTCATCGGCAACTTTATCGAGCCTAAATTTCTTGGCAAAGGCCTTGGTATCAGCACGCTTGTCGTGCTTTTGAGCCTACTTTTTTGGGGATTTTTGTTCGGCATCGGCGGTATGTTTTTAGCCGTACCGCTTACGATGAGCCTAAAGATCGCGCTTGACGCAAACCCGAGCACGAAATTTATCGCAGTTTTGCTCAGCGATAAACTCGAGCGGTAAAATCAAATTTAAAGGTAAATTTTGAAAAGCATTATCTTTGTGGCGGCATTGCTAGCCGTCGGCATTTATGCGTATTCGTGGCACTTTTTGATCACGGTTTTGGTGATTTCGTTTCTTATATTTTTCCATGAGCTGGGCCACTTTCTCGCCGCTCGCATGCTAAAAGTGGGCGTGCTAAAATTTAGCGTGGGCTTTGGCCAGAGCGTCTACTCAAAAACCATCGGCGACACCGAGTACGCCATCAGCGCGATACCGCTTGGCGGCTACGTTAGCCTAAAAGGACAAGAGGACGCAAAGCCCGGCCTAAAAAACGACAGCTATACGAGGCTTAGCCCGCTAGGACGCATTTTTATCCTTTTTGCCGGACCGTTTTTTAACTTTGCCTTGGCGTTTTTTATCTTTATCGCGCTCGGACATATCGGAGTTGAGAGGCTAGCTCCGACCGTGGGTAAGGTACTGGAAAACTCGGCTGCGGCGAGTGCCGGACTACAAAAAGGCGATAAAATTTTAAACATAAACGGTATCAAAATCAGCGAATGGGACGAGATAAGCAAAAACGTAAATTTAACCTCCACCGCGATCACGCTCGAGCGCGCCGGCGAAATAAAAACGATAAATTTGACGCCTAAAATCGGGCAAAGCATGACGATATTTGGCGAAAAGATAGAAAAACCGCTCATCGGCATTTTGCCCTCAGACGAGGCCGTCACGATACGAAACACCGGCTTTAGCTCGCTCAAATTTGCGCTCGTTGAGACCGTAAACGCCTCAAAGCTCATATTCACGGGACTTGAAAAGCTCATTGTTGGCGTCGTGCCGCTAAAAGAGATGGGCGGCATCATCCAGATCACCGACATCACCTCAAAAGCCGCTGGCATTGGCCTCTCGACCCTGCTCATCATCGCTGCGCTCATATCCGTAAATTTAGGCGTGCTAAACCTGCTGCCTATCCCCGCGCTTGACGGCGGACACATATTTTTCAACCTTTACGAGCTCATTTTCCGCCGCGAGATGAACGAAAAAGTCTATATCGGCCTCACCTACTGCGGCTGGGCTTTTTTGCTTTGCCTGATGGCGTTTGCTGCCTTTAACGACGTGATGCGCCTAAGCGGAGCGGGACAATGAAGCTCGCGAAAATTTTAGAACGCATCGAAAATGCACGCACGGGCGAAGCGGTGAAGCTAATTGCCGTGAGCAAAAACGTAACGACTAAAGAGGTTTTGGAGCTTTTTAAACAGGGACAAACGAGCTTTGGCGAAAACCGCGTGCAAGAGCTCAAAAACAAGAGCAAAATTTTGTCAAATTTGCCGATCGAGTGGCACTTTATCGGGCGACTTCAAAGCAATAAAATAAACCACCTGCTAGCGCTCAAACCCGCGCTTTGGCAAAGCTGCGAGAGCGTAGAGGCCGCACTTGCGGTGGATAAGAGGCTTGTTTGCGAGCTACCATGCCTGCTGCAAATAAACTCGGCGCGCGAAGACACGAAACAAGGTATCTCGCCCGAAGCCGCCGAGGCTGCGTTTTTGCAAATCGCGCAGGAGTGTAAATTTTTAAAACCCGTCGGCGTGATGAGTATCGGCGCGCACGTAGAGGACGAGAAAATCGTGCAAAAAAGCTTTGAGACGACGCGTAAAATTTATGAAAATCTGCAACCTCGCGGTGCGCAAATTTGCTCGATGGGTATGAGCGGCGACTTTGAGCTGGCGATAAAATGCGGCTCGAATATGATTCGTTTGGGGTCGATTTTATACGCGTAAATCGGCCGAATCCTTTGTAAATTTAGAAAAAATCTACCTAAAAAGGAGCCAAAATGGGCTACGACGTGAGTTATCATCCGATCAACGAAAGCGAGATAAAGCAGTGGTATTTTGACGCATTAAAAAGCGCGCGAGACGGCGACTGGTCGGTCGCCCAGAAGCTCGCAAAAGAGTACGGCATGGAGGATTTTTACGCACAAAAATACATCGATACCCTAAAAATCGCGCTTGAAACCAAAGATGGCGAGAGCTTTTCGACGGGTCATGGCTACATACTTGCTACCGTGCAAGGATTTTTTAGAAAATACTTCTACACGCGCGGCACGGCTTTTAGCTTTTTGGCGGACGAACACGGCGAATTTAAGCGGTATCTAAGCGATATAAGCGGCGTTATACCGCCTGAAATAAAGGCTAAATTTACGGGCGAATTTGACGGAAACTACTCATCTGGCGCATTTGTAAGCGCGGCAAATTTGGCTAAATTTTGGCAGGACTACAACGCCGATGAAAATATAAAACAAAAAGTAGATGACTTTTACGCGCAAAATTTGCCTGCGTTTTTGAGCGCAGTTAAATTTAGCGTAGAAAACGGCTACGGGCTGCTTGAGGCGACAGACGTGATTATACCCAACCCGATTGATTTAAATGATTCCGAGTGCTACTCAAATCTTTTTAATTGCGACCCCGAAGGCGCATTTATCTACGCCGATACGGCGGCGCAGCAGATCAGCGAAGCGATAAAGCTAGACAAAAATAAAAAAGAGAGCGATAAAAACGAGGGCTCAG
>NZ_CALKTQ010000109.1 GCF_937997465.1 uncultured Campylobacter sp.
GCTTTGGAGGCTAGCGTATTTAACTACCACGAAAAATTCTCCTCCTCGCCTTGGCAGTCGCTTTTTTGGAGTGAGGATGCGGAGCTACCTACCTCCGGACGGCTAAAACAGCGAGACTATAGCGTGATATACAAGTACACTCCGCTAAATAACAGATGGATAAATTTCTCCGCTCAGTACTACAACGCCAAAGCCCTAAATCACAGGATCAGAACGGGTTTTAGCAGAGGCAATCCCGTCTACATCGACTACAAAAACAAAGACGACAGATGGGGCGTTAGGCTCAAAAACGAAAGTCTCTTTGAAACCGGCATACTAGAGCATAGGCTAGTTACCGGTATCGACTACGAGCATAGAAAAGAGGACGCGATATTTTGGCACAACGGCGAGCTTAGCGACTTTGGCTCGTTTCCGAATTTTTACAAAGACCTCGGTATCTACGCGCAGGATGTATTTAGCGTAGGTAGATTCGAGTTTACTGTGGGCGGCAGGTTTGATAAATTTAAACGCGGAGTCAAAAACGGCGATCACAACTCATACTCGGAGTCTAGATTTTCTCCAAAACTCGGCCTTGCGTACGAGGTTTTTGACGGCGTAAATTTACTCGCAGGCTACGCAGAGACATTTAGAGGACCGACGCCAAACGAAACGTCATCGGCCGGCCCGCTAAATCCGCACTACTGGTACATACCAAACCCCGACCTAAAACCTGAAATCGCAAAAGAGTACGAAGTTGGCTTTTCTATCGACAAGCAGGGACTTTTGGGTGATGATGAGCTGTACTTTAAGGCCACTTACTACGACGGCAACATCAAAGATATGATAAATCTAAAAGCAAGACCGGACAAGGGCAACCCGCCGTTTGACGCCGAAGCGCCGGGCAGACGCTACGGTATGTACGAAAACGTCGATAACGCAAAGCGCCGAGGCGTCGAGATCGAGTCCAAATACGCGATAAACAACCTTACATTCTCGCTCGGATACGACCATACGAAAATCTACGACAAAGCGACCAAAAAGATACTCACCGTCTACGCCGACAAGCTAACTTTAGGCGCGATGTATAGATACGAGCCGTGGGGACTTAGTCTGGGCGGCGATATGACGCACTGGTTTAGACCTAACAACGACGAGAAATACTACGTCGTGCGCGGTCAAAAATACGAATACGTAGACGAAACCTTTACTATCGTAAATTTTAAAGGTAGATGGGAGCCGAAAAATTTCGACAGCTATCTGCTAAACAAAGGGCTAAAAATCAGCTTTGGCGTAAACAATATCTTTAACAAAGAGTACATTTTCGCAAACGGATTTAAAAATACGACCAGAGTGGGCAAAGGCAGAAACTTCTACGTAGATTTTGAAAAAACGTTTTAGCTTGACTCGGCAAGCGGACTAAATTTGACTAAATTTAGCTTAAATTAGGTCCGCTTTAGCCATTAAATTTGCCGTTTTTGACGGCTTGTTTTTGTCTAAATTTGAGTTTGCGAGGGCAGGGCGCTAACATCAAATTTTGCTTTTTTACCCGCTCAAATTTGACCCGCCCGCTCCCGCAAATCCGCTTCTTAATTTAAATTTGACTATAATGCCTTAAAATTTAAAAGGAGCAAATTTGCAAAATTTCGCCTTGAAATTTCGCCCGCGCAGCTTAGACGAGATATGTGGACAGCGCGAGCTGGTGGGCGTTTTTAAAAAATTTATCGAAAACAAAAAAATCCCGCACAGCATATTTTACGGGCCTGCAGGCTGCGGCAAGACTAGCTTTGCTCGCGTCGTCGCACGGTCGATGGAGTATGATTTTTACGAATTTGACGGCGGAAATCTAAAAATCGAGGAATTTCGCAAAATCCTAAAAAACCACGAAAATGCGCTTTCTAAGCCGCTATTTTTCATCGACGAGATCCACCGCCTCAGCAAAACGCAGCAAGAAGCCCTGCTAATCCCAATGGAAAATTACCGCGCCGCCATCATCGGAGCCAGCACGGAAAATCCGTATTTCACGCTAAGCTCGGGTATCCGCAGCCGCTCGATGCTCTTTGAGTTTAAACCGCTTGCGAGCGAGGATTTTGAAAAGCTGCTTGAGCGCGTGAGGGGCGAGGTCAAATTTGATATCTCAGACGATGCCAAGGCCTATCTCATAAAAAGTAGCGGCGGAGACGCGCGCGGACTCTTAAATTTACTCGAATTTGCCGTGAGTCTGGAAGAAAAAATAACGTTAGAAAATTTAAAAACGCTAAGAGCTAACGCGGTTAGCGAAGGCGTTAGCGAGGATGATGTGCACTACGGACTGGCGAGCGCCTTTATAAAAAGCCTGCGCGGTAGCGACGAAAACGCCGTCATATACTATCTGGCACGGCTTATCGACGCGGGCGAGAGCGCTGATTTTATCG
>NZ_CALKTQ010000110.1 GCF_937997465.1 uncultured Campylobacter sp.
GTAGCGACGCGGGCGGTATCGGCGAGGCGATAAATAGCGGCGAAACGGGACTCTTGTTTAAAAATGGCGACAAAGAATCGCTTAAAGCGGCTCTAAAAACGCTGATAGAAGACGCTGCGCTTCGGGCGAAATTTAGCGCGAACGCGAGGGAATTTATCGTGCGAAACTTCTCGATAGAGACGATGGTCGCGCAGACGGAAGCGATGTATGAGGCTCTTTGAGAGCGCGGCGCGGCTAGCTTTGCGCTTTAAAAGCGTGCGCAAAACGCAGCTGGTTACGCAGCCCATACAAACGGTCTGTTTTTTTAGCAACACCGCGCTTGGCGATACGATTTTTAACACGCCGGTTTTTCGCGTTTTTCGGCAAAATTTCCCGCACGTGCGCACCATCGCGCTACTAAATCCATCTACGGCGCCGCTTTTTAAAACCGATCCGAATATCGATGAAATTTTGCTTTATGACGGTAAAAAAGGCGGCTTTTTGCGTGCCTTATCGCAGCTAAAAAAGATAAAGCCGGACATCATCTTTATCCTGCACTCAAACGAGCCCGAGGCCACTCCGCTAGCCGTTTTAAGCGGCGCAAAATACGTCTTTAAACTACCCAATGCCGGCAGTAAATTTAGCCCCTTTCACTCAAACGCGCCAGAGCCTTACGGAGATGAGAGGTACGTCGTACTAAACCGCCTTGAGCAGCTTAAATTTGTAGGCATCGAGAGTCGCGACACGAGGCTAAATTTGTATTTGCGCGATGAGGATTTTACCCGCGCGGACGAGATGTTAAAAGCTTGCGGCACGCGCAAATTTATCGGGTTTCAGATGGGGGCTAGCACGGTTTCTAGGCAGTGGTTTTTGCAGCGTTGGCAGGAGCTGGCGGGAATTATTTTGGAGCGCACGGACGCCGTTATCGTACTAACGGGCAGCCCCGCCGAGCGAGTGATGACCGCGCAGTTAGACGAGGAGTTAAGAAGCGCGCACGTGATAGATGCGGCGGGTAAATTTAGCCTACGGGAGGCTGCCGCGCTGATAGCTAGGCTTGATGTGCTTGTCACGCCAGACACCGGTCCGCTGCACGTCGCAGCTGCGCTAAAAACGCCTACGATCGGGCTTTTTGCAGTCGCTTCGCCCGTAAACTCAAATCCCAATTTTGACGAAAATATCCATAAATTTATCAAAAAGCCGCGCACCTGTTCGCCTTGCGTCGGCAAAAACTGCAAATTTCAGGAGTGCATGCTGCAAATAGGGGCGGATGAGGTCTGGGAGATGCTAAAGGAAATGATTTGAAAAAGATTTTGTTCGTCGATACGGGGCGCGAATACGGCGGTGGGACGAAGAGTTTTTTGTATCTTTTGCGTGGGCTTGCCGCACAGCAAAAATACGAGCTTTGCGCGTTTTTTGAGACTGATTACGAGGCGGGCGGACGCAAAATCTCGCAAATCATAGAAGATGTCGGAGCCAAATTTATAAAATTTGAGCCAAAAAAGCAGCCCTCAAAGCTAACAAAAGAGCTTTTGCGCGCGCTGGGCGGTCAAATTTTAGCAAAATACCTCTACAAAAAAGACTGCGACTACGCGCTTTGCTTGCTGCGGCAGGTGCGACCAGACGTAGTGCATTTAAACAATCACTTTTCAACCAATCTCGCCTATATCGCCGCCGCAAACGCCCTAAATATCGCGGTAGTGCAACACCTGCGTAAAAACTCGGCCGTCGAGCCCTTTAAGCTTGAGATTTTAAAGCGGCTAAAATTTACGCCCGTTTGCGTTTCAAACGCGACTTACGATTTTTACGCCGCGCAGATAA
>NZ_CALKTQ010000111.1 GCF_937997465.1 uncultured Campylobacter sp.
TCTAACCTCCATTATAAATTTAAATAAAACTTAACTTTATTTATAAGCCGGTATTTTATTATTAGTTCGCTTAAATTCTCATTTATTTTCCTAATATAATTAAAATTAAATCTAAAGCTTATTTTTATACTGCGTAAATATAACAGTAGTTGTTATCAATTTATTATGATTAATTTCAATCTATTTCGGTATTATATAATATAATATATTTACTATCTTAAATTTGAATAAAATTTAAAAACTAAAATACAAAGTAAACAATATCCAACATAGGCCAAAACTTTAAATTTAAATAATAAAAGCTGTGCTAAAATCATTTCTTTAAAAATTTGAAAGCTATGGGCTCGTCAAATTTGCGTTAATCGTGATAAAAAGGAATAAATTTGAAAGAAATTTTAATTACAAATGACGACGGATTCGAGGCTAGCGGCCTGCACGCTTTAGCTAGCGCACTGAGGGAGCTACCCGATACGCGCGTTACGATCGTAGCGCCTAGTACCGAAAAATCAGCCTGCGCGCACTCTCTTACGCTCACTAGACCTCTTCGCTTTATCAAGCTTGACGACGATTTTTACAAACTCGACGACGCCACGCCCGCAGACTGCGTCTATCTCGCGCTTCATGCGCTTTACAAAAAACTACCCGACCTCGTAATCAGCGGCATAAACCACGGCGCCAATGTGGGCGAGGACATCACCTACTCGGGTACGTGCGGAGCGGCTATGGAGGGCGTTTTGCAGGGCGTGCCAAGCATCGCGTTTTCGCAGTTTTATAAAAACGATAGTATCGAAAAACTCGGTTTTTTGCTCGCGCAGCAAGCCGTCAAATTTATCGTTCCGCGCGTACTAAACGGCGAAATTTCCCTACCGCCGCGCCAGTTTTTAAACGTAAATATCCCCGCCGTCTCCGCCCGCGAATTTAGAGGCTACCGCATAGTTCCGGCCGGCAGACGCGGCTACGCCACGCACGCGATGCTCCACCGCAACCCGCGCGGCGTCGAGTACTACTGGCTCGGACAGCCGTCAAATTTAGACTACGAGCAAAACGGCGAGTCCGATATCAGCGTACTTAGCGAGAGTTTTGCCTCGCTCACTCCGATCATGCTTGATATGACCGCGCACGCGAGCTTGCAGGGCCTAAAAAACGCGCTAAAGGATCAAATTTGAGCGAGGAAATTTTGGATCAAAACGACCGATTTACGAGGTCTCGCTGGCTGTTTGGCGATGATTTTAAAAAACTTCAAAACGCAAACGTCCTAATCTGCGGTGTTGGCGGCGTGGGCGGCATCTGCGCGGACGCGCTAGCTCGCGCGGGCGTGGGTAAAATCACCGTCATCGACAAAGATATTTTTGATATAACCAATCAAAACCGTCAAATTTACAGCGAGGCGGTCGGTGCCGTTAAGGTCGGAGAATTTGCCGCAAGATACGAGTGCGTAACGGCGCTGCAAGAGCTAATGACGCCCGAGTTTATCGCAAATTTTGATTTCTCGCCCTTTGATCTCGTGATCGACGCTATCGACGACGTACCCGCCAAAATCGCGCTCGCGCTAAAAACGCACGAAAAGCTTATCAGCTCGATGGGCGGCGCAAAACGCATCGATCCGACGCAGATCAAGGTCGCCTCCGTCTGGCAAACCTGCAACGATCCGTTTGCTAAAAAAATACGCACCGAGCTTAAAAAAGCAGGCTTTAAAGGCAAATTTGACGTCGTGTTTTCGACCGAGTTGCCAAGATGCGTGAAACTGGGCAGCTTCATGGGCGTAACGGCGTGTTTTGGGCTAAATTTAGCGGCTTTAGCGGTTAGAAAAATCATCAGCGATAAATAATTTTAATTAGTCTGGGCGAGTTTAACCGCTCGCTTAAAACAAATTTATGCTATTATACCGCACTTAAATTTAAGGAAAAAAATGAAAACATGCGTTATCCTTGCCGGCGGCAAAAGCTCGCGAATGGGCCGCGATAAAACGCTGCTGCCTTTTGGCGGATTTGCGACGCTCACGCACTACGGAGCGCATAAATTCGGGCGGATTTTCGATCGCGTATTCGTTAGCTCTAAATTTGACAAATTCGACCCACCACTACCGCTCATCAAAGACGCCAGTCCGAAAGAATTCTCGCGGTCAAATTTGACCGAGGCGAGCGACAAAGATGGCACAGAGGCAAACTCCGCTCAAATTTGCTCGCAAGATACGTCAAATTTGAGCCCGGACGCCTTTTCTCCGATGCTAGCTCTTTACAGTATCCTTAGAAATTTCCCAAAAGAAAGCGTCTTTATCATACCGGCCGACATGCCGTTTGTTAGCGAAGAGTGCGTGCGCGAACTATATAAATTTGCCAGCGAATACGACATGGTCATCGCTGCGGACGAGTCGCATACGCACTCGCTTTGCGGGTTTTTTAGCGGGGATTTAGCAAACGCCGCGGGCGAGCTTTTTGTCACGGGCGAGCACAAGATCGGGCTTTTGCGCGACCGCTGCCGCTGCAAGATCGTAAAATTAGCGCGCGAAGACGAGTTTTTTAACATCAACTATCAGGCAGATTACGAACAAGCCTTAAAAGAAGGAAAAATATGAAAAAAATTATCGTTTTATCGGCGATTTTGTTAAATTTAGCCATAGCCGCCCAGGCGGAAACGGCGGAGCAAAATTTACCCGCCCAGTCCGAGAATGTGGCTGAAAATTTGACCGAACCGACCGCTAAAGACGAAGCCAAGCGCCTCTATGAAGCCGCCGCAAAGCTTGAGCATGAAGGCGACAAAACAAGAGCCCTTCAGCTTTATAAACTAGCGGCTAAAAAGGCGATATTTACGGATGAGGACGGCGAAACGGCTGCGATGGAGCGCTCCGTGATCGCGCCCTCAGATAGCGTAGCGGACGCGCCCGTGGAGGAGCAAAAGATCGTCTCCAAAGAGCGCCCGAAAGCTAAATTTGAAAGCGGCGAAGCATACAACGTGGATGAAATTTTGGGCCTAAAAATGCACCACCTAAACTACCTCCTGCCCGCAACTTACGCGTTTAACGACGTTGAAGGTAGGCGTAGATTTGAGACTGCTTTTCAAATCAGCTTGCAAAAGCCGCTTTTTTACGACGTATTTGACATGAACGAAACGATCTCGGCGGGCTACTCGCAAAGCTCGTGGTGGCAGACGGCTAAATCCTCTACGCCGTTTCGCGAGACCAACTATCGACCTGAGATTTTCGTGACCGTCCCGATGAGATTTGAGGCGCTGCCGAGCCTTGACTACCTACGCGCGGGGCTTTTGCACGAGAGTAACGGCCAGGGCGGCGAGAAGTCGCGCTCATGGAACCGCGTCTATCTCGAGGCCAAACTTTACGCCGGTAGCCTAGTCGTGATCCCGCGAGCGTGGGCGCGCATACCAGAGAGCAAGGGTAGCGACGACAATCCCGACATCGAAAAATACATCGGCAATATGGATATAAATTTCGCCATACCTTACCGTGGCCACGTTTTTACGGCAATGGTGCGCAACAACCTGCATTTTGACAAAACAAACCGCGGCGCGGGCGAGCTTGGTTGGCTGTTTCCGTTTGGCAAGAGCGGCGTTTACGGCTACGTGAAGTACTTCACGGGATACGGCGAGAGCCTCATCGACTACAACCGCCACACCGATAAAGTCGGTATCGGCTTTGCGATTTTGAAATAAAAGGCTAGCGCGCTCAGGCAGCGGCGACAAGGTAAAATCGCGGTAAAACGACCCAAAGCGATAAGTCAAATTTGTCCGAGTTAGTGAGCTGGGCAAAATTGACGAGCGGGCAGTGTGCATAGCAAAGCATAAGAGTAAATTTTAAAAATTTCAAACGCGGCGCGATCCTTTAAATTTACGCAAAGTCGTCGCAAAAGTCGTCGCCGCAATGCAAGCTCGAAATTTGTTAGCCACAAGGAGATAGATGAAAAATTTATTAAAGCTTTTTATTGTTTTGACCTACGCGGCCTCGCTGCAAGCAGGCGGCAACTACGCGCCCGAGAAGCAAAACGACGAGCAGCAAATCGCAACCTATGAGATATTTTTTAAATACGACCTGCGCAACGGCGAAAAAGACGAAAACGGCAAAATACGCAACAGGCTCTACATCACCCGGCTAGATGCGAGCCGCACGCAGCTAAATCGCTACGTCATCGACGAGGCAGACGAGAAGTACAAGCGCAAGATCCCGGACGACCCATCCACAAAGCTAAAAATCTCGTTCGTCGTCCGCAAAAACGAGCGCTGGGTGCTAGTCTACTCAAAAGAGCACCGAGACGCGCCTGCATTCACGGCCGAGAGATGTCTGTGGAGCGGACTAGAAAGGGAGCTACTAGAACTTTTTGATGCGGGCGAGGCGCTAAAACTGTACCGAAAAACCAAACGCTTCGACGCAAATTTGGGATTTTTTACCGAAAATAACATAGCCGAATACCGCAAAGACGGCAAACCGTCATATAAAGAATTCATTAGCGTCCGAACGGGCAAAAAAGAAACGACTTTTGAAAAATAAGGCGACAGCGGACGCCTAAATAGCCGCACATACCAGACAGGCGGCGACCCGCTGCTTTTTGAGTTTTTCTACCCGAGCGGCAAGCTAAAAAGCGTGATAGACCAGCGTCTATCGCTCGGCAAGCCGCTAAACGAAGCGGTTAAAATACAAAAAGAATTTAACGAAAAAGGCGAGCTCGTAAAAGAGGTCGTAACCGACGCAAAAGCGGGCGCGGCGACTACGAAATTTTACGGCGAAAACGGCGAAATCATAAAAACCGAAACAAAAAATCTCAGGTAAATCAGATGCGGACAAAGACATGTTTTTAGAGATAGACCAAATCGCTCGCGAGCTAGACGAGATCTACCTGCCTCTGGAGCAAGAGGGTATAACGGGCATGAGACTGTCGCCGCAATGCGACTCTAGCGCGTGCATACAGGCGCTAGAAAAAGCGCAAGAAACTCTCGGCGTCAAATTTCCGCTTGAGCTTTCGCGGCTAGTTTGTAAATTTGACTTCGACGAATTTGAGGTTTGCAACGTACGCTTCGGCACCGGCGGCGACTACGCTAGCGAGCTAGTGCGGCTAAACGGCACCGACGAATACCGCGGCAAGTGGTGGCCAGGCGAGGCGCGTCCTGCGAATTTGATAGTTTTTGCCGTCGGCGATCCGTGGATATTTCTGATTGATTGCGCGGACGGCGCGATTTATGCGTGGCTACTCGGGGACGAAGAGCTTTGCGGCAGATGCGTTGCGGGCGATTTTGAGAGATTTTTTAGAGCGCTTGGAAGCATCGATATCACGCGACTAAACAAAAAGGCTGTGCCAAGCGCAGAAGAAATAGCTAAATTCGTCCAGGCCGGCGATGATAATGCAATTGAGTTTTGGCGAGAAATAGCGGAAATTTGATAAATTTATACTGTAACGCTAGGATTTTACGCTAGCTTTGGCGGTAAATTTGCCTGATTTCAAAACTCTAAATTTGGCGACGTTTGCCGTCAAATTTTAATCCCAAATTTACAAATTTCACCCGTAAACCGGGTCAAATTTATATTATTTTTTGCATTCGGGTGCTAAATTTGAGCTCAAATTTGTCGTAAATTCGGCTCTAAAAATCAACAAAAGGCAAAAAATGATAACCGCAAAGGCTCTTTACGCATCAGCTCGCCTTAGATCGCTGCC
>NZ_CALKTQ010000112.1 GCF_937997465.1 uncultured Campylobacter sp.
TAGACCGTCCGTCCTGTCAGGATACGGGCGTGATCCAGTTTTTCGTGCGCTGCGGAGCGAACTTCCCGCTCATCGGCGAGCTTGAAGAGCTGCTGCGCGAGGCCGTACTGCGAGCGACGCGCGAGGCTCCGCTGCGTCACAACAGCGTTGAGACATTCGACGAGTACAACACCGGCAAAAACGTCGGCAAGGGCACGCCGAGCGTATTTTGGGAGATCGTGCCGGGTAGCAGCGAGTGCGAGATACACACCTATATGGCTGGCGGCGGCTGTAGTCTGCCTGGCAAAGCAACCGTGCTGATGCCTGGTATGGGCTATGAGGGGGTCGTGAAATTCGTCATGGACATAATGACCAGCTACGGCATAAACGCCTGTCCTCCGCTACTAGTCGGCGTGGGCGTGGGTACCTCGATCGACGTGGCGTCGCTGCTATCTAAAAAAGCGCTGATGAGGCCGCTAGGCTCGCGTAATCCAAACGACCGCGCCGCGCTAACCGAAAAGCTGCTCGAAGAGGGCATCAATAAAATCGGTCTAGGCCCGCAAGGCATGAGCGGCGCAAGCTCCGTGATGGGCGTGCATATCGAAAACTGCGCCCGCCACCCAAGCGTCATCGCCGTCGCCGTAAACGTGGGCTGCTGGTCGCACCGCAAAGGCCATATAGTCTGGGACGAGCAGATAAATTTCAACGTAAAATCGCACAAGGAGTTCGCGCTATGAGTAAGAAAATTTTAACCACGCCGATCGGCGCAGAGGATCTGGCCGACATCAAAATCGGCGACGTGATATACCTCAGCGGACACATCGTCACCTGCCGCGACGTGCCGCACAGACGCGTCGTGCAGGAGGGTCGCGAGCTGCCGCTAGATATCAGGGGCGGCGCGATCTTGCACGCGGGGCCGATCATCAGAAAAACGGACGGCGGCGGTAAAGAGGCCTTCGAGATGGTCTCCGTGGGGCCTACTACGAGTATGCGGATGGAGAAATTTGAGCGCGAGTTTATCGCTAAAACGGGCGTGCGCCTGATCGTGGGCAAAGGCGGCATGGGCGAGGGCACGATGAGCGGCTGCAAGGAGTTTGGCGCGATACACTGCGTGTTTCCCGCGGGCTGCGCGGTGGTGGCTGCGACGCAGGTCGAGGAGATCGAGAGCGCGGACTGGAGCGAGCTTGGGATGCCCGAGACGCTGTGGAAATGCCGCGTGAAGGAGTTTGGCCCGCTCATCGTCTCCATAGACGCGCACGGAAATAATCTTTTCGAGCAAAATAAGGTCAAATTTAACGAGAAAAAGGACGCGGCGCTAGCTGAAATTTTACCGCAGGTCGGGTTCATAAAGTAGCTAAATTTACAGAAACAACATCAAATGCGCTTTAAATTTTACGTCAAAATTCACAAGGTTTAGAGTAAATTAAAGCGCTTTTGAATAAGTCTGTCTTTTTTGAGTTTTATTATTCTCGTCTTTAAATTTTAAAGGACGCTGTTTATCGCATCTTCTAAAATTTCTCGCGTTTTGATAGTATGCTTAGTGCTAAGTTTAATTAGTTTTTCCAAGTCTTTATCTTTATAAGCTTCTAATATCGCTCTGTGTTCGCCGTTAGATAGCTCGATGTGCGATTTTTTATACAGTAAAGATAGCGAGACGTAAGGGATCGCAGCTGTTATTAAAGTTTCTACGATGTTAAACGTTCTGCCGCCGATTTCACTCTCCCAAAAACACTTATGAAAATCAGCGTTTAGCAGCGCCCACTCATTCACATCCTTACATTTTTCTATTTTTTGCTGAATATTTAAAGCTTTTTCAAAATATTCTTCACTGTAATTTTTGAATCCGTCAGTGATCAACTTCGACTCCAATAAAATCCTTAAATCATAAATTTCATTTGCATCTTTATAACAAAGCCCTTTAACAACAGCGCCCTTATATGAATCAAAGCTTATTAATCCCTCAGTAGTAAGAATCTTTAAAGCCTCTCTTGCAGGCGTTTGGCTGACGTTAAATTTTTTTGAAATTTCATTTTGCGTAAGTCTAGTCCCGGATTTTATTTTACCGTTTAATATCTCTTGACTTAAATTATGAACGATAAATTCCGTCGTAGTCATAGGACGGTTTGAGCTATTATATATCATCTATGTAAATCTCCATTTTTGGAAGTATTATACAAAAAAGCAATATTAAAATAGCTCAAACGCTTAAATTTAAAAATTTTCAAATTCGTTTTTAATCTCTTGTGGCGATACTTGATTTGCGATCAAAATCATAAGAAGCAATCTTGCTTTGATTGCAGATAGCCATCCAGACATCACGCATCCGCTATCCTGTAGATCAATTTCAGAGCCTTTGTAGCCGTAAGTTTTTGTGGCACACATACCGCTACCGGTTCTTGAAGACACGATAACCGGAATTTTTAGTTTTTTTATCTCATCCATCATTTCAAACGACACGTGTCCAGCCCCAAAGCCATCTATAACAATGCCGTCGAATTTAGAGTTTCCGACAAGCTTAATAATCTCTCCGTCGTTATCCAAGTAACTCTGCACCACAGCTACCCTAGGAAAAACCTTAGAAGGTAAAGGATAAATTTTTCTACTTATAGGGCAAGACAGATACCTAGCACTACCTTCAACCACTAGCCCCTGAATGCCTGCATTTACGGATACGAAGGTTTGCAATGAAAAGGTATTGCTCTTGTGAGCCCATTTGGCGCTATGGATAGTATCGTTTAATACCACCAAAACACCTCTGTTTCTACTTTTTGGTTCAAGCGCGACAATTGTCGCCGCATATATATTGCCTGCACCATCGGCACTTATATTATCAGCATTTCGCATAGCGCCAGTTATTACTAGCGGAGAGGCTTCGTCCCATACTAAATTTAAAAAAAATGCGCTTTCCTCCAAAGTGTCAGTTCCTTGCGTTATTACGACACCATCAGCGCCGTTTTTAATCTGCTCCTTAGCCCATCGATAAATTGACACAAGATCATCTAGCTTCAAGCTGCCGCTCGGCAAGGCTAATATAGTTTCAGCTTTTATTTCAGCCATATCTTTTAATATAGGAATAGCAGCAATCAAATCGTCGGCGCTAAAACTAGGCTTTACTCCGCCTGCATTACCGCCAGCGCTCATGCAAATAGTTCCGCCCAACGCACCGATTGAAATTTTAGGTTTTGACATATTCTCTCCTTTTTTTATTGAAATTACGAAATTATACCACTTTTTTTATTATATATCAAATATTATATATAATATATCAAAAAAGTGGTATAATGCTTTCTGACTAAATTTTTATCATGAAAGGAGCAAAAAATGTTAGTTGCAGCACAGTGCGTTATGGTGTTAACGTTATTGTTAATGATAAGTGGCAAAACGCCACTTTATACTACAGCTATAGTCGGATCCGCTATTAGCACATTGGTAGCTGGTTTTCCAATTACTGGGGGCAAAGAAGTAGTTTCTTTAATGTCTTTGGTTAACGGAGGATTAAATCCAGTAATAGCCGATATGACGGGAATTTTAATGTTTATAGGCGTCATGCAAGCGAGCGGTTTTTTGGATGTTATAATTCGCAACATAGTAAGGCTGGGCAACAAGCTAGGCGGGGGTGCGGGAGTTGCTACTGCAGGTGGTATAGCCGCCGGAGTTATCGGAATGCTTACTGGTTTTACACAGCCTGCGATTACCGCCGTCATCACAGGAACAGCATCCACTAAGCTAGGCGTAGATCCGGATAGATCAGCGGGTATT
The DNA here is from genome assembly GCF_937997465.1 of uncultured Campylobacter sp. GTDB lineage: Bacteria > Campylobacterota > Campylobacteria > Campylobacterales > Campylobacteraceae > Campylobacter_A. Next base: position 3,739 of record NZ_CALKTQ010000112.1, read on the forward strand.
CACGGACACGCTGGTATTCTTGGTAACTACGGCGGATTTACACATCCTACGCAAGTCGCTGTCATAGCCGTTACAAATATCGGCTTTGGCCTTATCAATGTAATCGGCACGCTGGTTTCTCTTTGCGTTTTTGCTTGCGCACTATTTAGACTAAAAAGAATACAGAAAAAAGAGGGAATTTCAATCTCTAAAGAAGAGATGGAGAAAATTTCAAAAGAATTTGAAATAAATGACAGCGGAATTCCTGCATGGAAAGCCTTTTTACCTTTTGTAATGTTATTTGCAGGTTTTATCCTTGGATATCCAGTCTTTATCGTAGGTATAGCAAGCGCTATCTTTACTATACTTCTATCGGCTTTAAGTTTTCAAAAAGGCGAAAATGATATGCTTGAAGGAGTTAGTAAAATAGCAACCCCTTTAGTTGCAACTATAGGCTTTTTATTTATGAGCGGCGTCATTAAACAAATAGGACTAGCTGCTGTTATCGGCGATCTTTTTACTCCTATGCTTACTCATGCTCCGCTTCAAAGTATGCTTTTAGTTTCGGCTTTAGCAGGGCTAGTTACGCAAAGCAACGCAGCATCCGTAGCCATAACTATACCTTTCTTGCAAGCTGCCCTTTCGCTAGGCACGGCTAGTCCGCTATCTCTAGCCGTCATGGCCGCTGGCGGTAGTGCGATGCTACAATATTATCTAACCGGCGGTCCGGTCGCAGCTCTTGCAACCGTTATCCCAGTTATTCCAAATTCCGAACTTAAAGCAGCAAACAAATTTCAGCGCCCAAATATGCTATTTGGACTAGCAGTTTTGTTTGTGTTGTCTTTTGTTTTTTCTATTTTTTAAACTTCATAATGAGCTATCTTTTGGTAGCTCATTAATTTTTTACTTCAACTCACCCCAATCCTTCGCCACGTTTAGACTCGTTTTTAGCGGTACGTTTAGTTTATAAATTTCTTGCATTATCTTTTGCGCCGCTGCGCCGAATTCCTGCGCATAGCCGTCCTGCACCTCAAAAATCAGCTCGTCGTGTATCTGCAAAAGCATTCTAGCGCGCGAGCTTAAAAGCGGGCGGATTTTTACCATCGCCATCTTGATGATATCCGCAGCCGAGCCCTGAAATATCGTATTTACCGCCTCGCGCTCATACATCGCCGTTTGCATCGGCGTCGCGGTAGTAAAGTCAAATAGCCGCTTTCTACCCAGCAGCGTGCGTACAAAGCCCTCGTTTTTCGCCGCGGTTTTTATCCCTTCTAAAAAGCCTTTTATCGTAGGGAAAGCTTTAAAATAGCGCTCGATATACTCCTTTGCCTCGGCGCGCGTGATGCTTACCTGATTTGCCAGCTTGCTCGAGCCCATACCGTAGATAAGGCCGAAATTTATACTCTTGGCAACCGCGCGGTTTTGCCCTTCGGCACTGCCGAATATACTAATCGCCGTGCGCGCATGGATGTCCTCGTCGTTCGCAAATGCCCGCAAAAGCGCCTCGTCGCGGCTAAAATGCGCGAGCAGCCGCAGCTCGATCTGCGAGTAGTCAAGACCCACGAAGCTAAAGCCGCTTTTGGCCTCAAAGCAGCCTCGCACGTCCTTTGCTAGGCTGCCTCGAGCTGGGATATTTTGCAGATTCGGGTTTTTAGACGAGAGCCTGCCCGTGCTCGTTCCCGTCTGGATAAAGTTCGTGTATATCCTGCCGTCGGCGTCTTTTTTGGCTAAATTTAGCAGCGGCTCGCAGTAGGTGCTTTGCAGCTTATATAGCTCGCGGTACTCGAGTAGTTTTTCGATGACGGGATGCTCCTCGATGAGCTCGGCCAGCACGGCCTCATCGGTGCTGTAGCCCGTTTTGGTCTTTTTCTTTACGGGTAGTTTTAGGTGTTCAAACAGCACCGAGCCTAGCTGCTTAACGGAGTTGATATTAAAATTTTCGCCCGTTAGTTCATAAATTTCGCTTGTTAGAGCCTTAATCTTAGCGTCGTTTCGCAGGATCAAATTTTGCATTTTCTCCTGGTTTATCGCGATGCCCTCGCGCTCCATATCAAAAAGCGTGAGGATGAAAGGAAACTCGTGCTTGCCTGCAAGCGCGAGCAACTCCGGATCAAGCAAATTTAAAAAGCTTTTGTAAAATTTGAGAGTTATCCACGCGTCCTCGGCGGCGTATTTTGCGGCATTTTCAAGAGCTACGGACGCGAAGGTCTCGCCGCGCTTTACCACGTCTTCAAATTTGATCGTGTCGTAGTCGTAGAGGCGCTTAGCTAGCGCGTCCATACCCACGCTTGAGCCCGGATCCATGAGCCAGGCCAGTATCATCGTATCTTTAAAATTTACGGGCGGCTCAAGCCCCAAATTTCGCTTTACGACCTTAAAATCATACTTTAAATTTTGCCCTATCACGCAGCCTTTGTAAATTTGCCCTATCGCCCAGGCGGCAAATTTCTCGCTTACTTGCTTTGGCACGCCCAGATACTCGTGCGCCACGGGCACGTAGTAAGCCTCTTCGTCGTTAAAACAAAAGCTAAAGCCGACCAGGCGGGCGTTTTGCGTATCGACGTCCGTGGTCTCGGTATCAAAGGCCACGAGCGTGTCTGCGTCTATATTTGCCAGCAGTCGCTCGATCTCGCTCTCGTCAGTTAAAAGCCGCGCGTTAAAGCCGAGCTTAAAATCCGCGTTTTCGCCTGCGTTTTCGCTATTTTGCAGCGCTTTTAAAAGGCGGTTTAGATCGTATTCGCGAAGGATATCGGCGACCTTTACGAGCGGATTTTGCTCGGGAAATTCCGCTCTTTTTAGATCGAGCACGTCAGGCACGTCGTCAAAGAGCGAGGTTAGGCGCTTGCTCAAAAACGCGCTCTCGCGCCCCTCGACTAGCATGCCGCGGATACGTTCGTTTCGCACTAGCGGCAGGTTTTCGTAGATGTCCTCGAGACTACCAAATTCGTTTAGCAGCTTTTTGGCGCCCACTGCACCGATACCTTTGACGCCCGGGATATTATCCGAGCTATCGCCCGCGATCGCAAGAAAATCGCGTATGCAGCTTGGCGGAACGCCGTATTTTTCGATGCAGCTAGCGCTATCGTGGTCGATCTTGCTTTGCGGGCTGTAGATGCTTACCTTGCCGTCCTCGATGAGCTGATAGAGGTCCTTATCGTGCGTCACTATGCGTACGAATATATCCCTCTGCTTGCACTCCTTTACGACGCTAGCGATGATGTCGTCGGCCTCGTAGCCTTCGCGGCTAACCGCGGCTAGACCCATTTTTTCTATCATTTCGATGCACACGGGCAGCTGCTCTTTTAGCGCGGCTGGCGGCTCGGAGCGGTTGGCTTTATACTCGCCCAGGATCTCGTGGCGCAGCGTTTTGCCCTTGCTATCTAGCGCAAAGATGATGTAGTCGCTGGCAAACTCCTGGCGTAAATTCATGATAAAGCTAGCAAAGCCGCTCACCATGCCGCTTGGCTTACCTTCGCGGTTTTTTAGTCCGCTCATCGCGTAGTAAAGTCTGAAAAAAAATCCGAAAGTGTCGATGATCGTTAGCGTTTTTTGGCTCATTTTTTATCCTTTTTTTTGGGCTAATTTTACAAATTTTAGGCAAAAAGTAGGCTGATTTTAGGATAAAAATGGGCCAAAAATTAAATAGCAGTCCAAGCGTGCCAATGATATTAGCGCGTAAATTTGCGTATCAGCCGCCACCTGATGTATCTATTGAAACATCTTCGCCGTCGTCTATTTCATATACCATTTTGCCGTTTATGAATATTTGCATTATATTTATATCTCCCAAAAAATCATAAGTTTGATTTTGTTATTAATTTAGCGGAATATAAGCCCCGTGTCCCTTTTTGCTGATAACTTTTTTAAATTTATCATAACTTTTTGTTGGATGTGAATTAACATAAGCCTTTCCAGTATCTTTGTCAATGTGGATTACATAAAATATAACATCGCCGCCTTTAGAATTAGCAGTGCAACCTATCATAGTTTTTTTTGTAAAGCCGCGCTCTTCTATATTGTTTATTTGCCAAGGACGGTAGCTATGATATACTTTTAATCTTTCTGCTATCGGGGTTCCGTCCGATGATGGGTTCGCTTTAAACCCTGCTATTATTACGTCTTTATCGTTGCACTTATACTCTCTTGCATTGGCACTTATCGCCAGCAGAGATAGCGCAACCAAGCTAGCTAAAATCGTTTTTTTCATTTTTGTATCCTTTTTCAAATATTTTTACCGACTAATTTTACAAATTTTAGGCAAAAAAAACGGCTGATTTGAAAGCAAATTTAAAATTTAGCGGCGCGGAGCAAGCGCGGGAGCGGTCAAATTTGAGTTAAATTTGACGCTAAATTTGAGCGGGTAAATTTAAAAAATAGTCAAATTTGAGCGGCCAAATTTAACCGCTCAAATTTAAATCACAAAGCCTAAGCCTCTATCGTAACTGGCCTATCAAACGCCGTTATACTCGGCAGTTCGCCTTTAAATTTCTCGATCTGCACCATGCTCGTGTGCGCGGTGT
>NZ_CALKTQ010000113.1 GCF_937997465.1 uncultured Campylobacter sp.
GAGGACGAGCTTTTCGACATCAAAAATATCGATGCCGCGGAGCTTGCGCCCTTCAAAAATCTTAAAAAAATCGAAACGACCGGCATCGGCATATCTAAAAAGGCGCAAAAAGCCTGCGCGGATGCGGGGATTACGGTAGTTGATTGAGCGCGGAAATAAAATTTAAGCAATCAAATTTTGCGCTAAAAAACAAGCAAAAATTTGAACTTATTTTAAGCGTAGATTATTTGCGTGCGTTAGTGCGATAGCGATAGCGTCGGTGATATCAAGCGGTTTGATCTCCTTCGTTATACCGAGAATTTTCTTAACCATAAAGGCTACTTGCTCTTTGTCTGCCTTAGCTTTGCCCGTTACCGTTTTTTTAACCTGAAGCGGCGTGTACTCCGCAAAATCGCCGTGAAGCTGCAAAATTTTAAGACTAAGCGCCCCTCGAAACTGCGCGAGCTTCAAAACCGTTTTTGGATTATAAGCGAAAAATATGTCCTCGATCGCCACTTCGTCAAATTTATGATTTTTAAAAATCAGGTCGAGTCCCTCACAAAGTTCGGTGATTTGATACTGCAAAGAATTCGGTTTTATTTTGATTAGTCCCGCCTCGATCAAAATAGTTTTCACGGGCGTCTTTTCGACGATCGCATAGCCGCAATTTCGCGATCCCGGATCGATTCCTAAAATTTTCATCTCATCCTTTTCAACGGTTTTTCACGCTTTTTTCACGGCGTGAAAAACGAATTTCAACGCCATTTTAACAAATTTAAGATAAAATCTAGCGAATTAATCTTAAAGGCAAAAATTTGGTCGCAAACGAGGTTTTGGAGCTACTTTCCAAAGAAATTTTACCGTCGGAATTTGAATGCTACATCAAGCAACTTAAATTTAACGAAAAAAGCTCAAATTCGACGAACATCATATTTAACGCACCAAACGAGATTATCGCCAAATTTATCCAGACCAAATACGCCTCCAAAATCGCTCATCTTTTTGAAGTAAAAACCGGACAAAAGCCCGTGATCAACGTCCTAGCCGCGACCAAAACGCAAAGCAAACCGGCTAAAAAAGTGGATGTAAAAGAGATAAAAGCGCAAAGCAGCCTGCTAAATCCAAGCTACACTTTTGAAAATTTCGTCGTCGGTGACTCTAATCAATTCGCATTTTTAAGTGCAAAAGCGGTATCTGAACAACTCGGTAAAATTTACAATCCGCTTTTTATCTACGGCCCAACCGGACTTGGCAAAACTCACCTTTTACAATCAGTCGGAAATTTTTGTCTAAACGGCGGCAAAATGGTCATTTGCGTAACAAGCGAGCAGTTTATTACGGACTTTACTTATAACCTCAACAACCACTCGATGGAGCGATTTCGTGAAAAGTACCGAAACTGCGACGTTTTACTCATCGACGACGTACAGTTTTTAGGCAAAACAGATAAAATCCAAGAGGAATTTTTCCACACGTTTAACGAACTTCACGCTAAAAACGGTCAGATCGTAATGACATCAGACCGCCAACCAAAGCTGCTAAAAGGCTTTGAAGATAGGCTAAGAACGCGTTTTGAGTGGGGTATCATCGCCGATATCACGCCGCCGGAGCTCGATACTAAAATCGCAATCATCAAGAAAAAATGCGAGTTTGATAAAATTTACCTCGATAAAGACGTCATAAACTACATCGCTACAAACATGGGCGACAACATCCGAGAAATCGAAAGCGCGATAATAAATTTAAACGCTTACGCAAGGCTCATGAGACAGGAAATCACGCTAGAGTTTGCAAAAAATATCCTGCGCGATCAGATAAAAGAAAAGCGCGAAAATATAAATCTAGAAAATATTGTTGAAATCGTAAGCAAAGAGCTAAACGTCAAACCAAGCGAGATGAAAAGCAAATCACGCTCAAAAAATATCGTCGAAGCTAGGCGCATCGTGATATATCTGGCTAAAAATTTGACGCCAAACTCGATGCCCCAGATCGCGCAGTTTTTCAACATGAAAGATCACTCGGCCGTAAGTCACAGCATAAAAAAGATAAACGAGCTAATAGAAACGAACGAATATTTTAAAGTCCGCGTCGAAGAACTAAAAAATAAAATTTTAACCAAAGAGTAAAAACGTGAATAAAAGTGAAAAAATAAACCGTTTTTTTAACGCCGCAAATGTCCTATTTAAAGCAAATAAAAGCTGTTTTAAACTTTTCACGCCCCCTACTAATGCTACTAAAAGAAATTTAAAAACAAAGGAAAAAAATGAAAGTCGCGATTAATAAAAACGCTTTAGAAAGCATCGTAACAAATAGCAATTCTTACCTAGAGAAAAAAGATCTAAGCGCTATAACTTCGCATATATTCATCGGAGCTAAAGACGGTATCCTAAATATCAAAGCAACAGACCACGAGATCGGTCTAGCCTATAAGCTCTCAAACGTCAAAATCATGGACGAGGGAAATGCTACTGCAAACGGTAAGAAGTTACTTGACATCATAAGAAGCCTAAAAGACGAAGAAATCACACTAGAGACGGTAAATAACTACCTCTACATAAAACAAAAAAACTCAAAATATAAGCTTCCAATGTATAAATTTGAGGATTTTCCAAATTTCCCGACGATAGAAAATAAAAATAAATTTGAAGTCGACGCCGTAATGCTTGGACGAAGTTTAAAGAAAATTTTTACAAGCATCGACAATAATAACCCTAAATTTGAGCTAAACGGCGCTCTTATTGACATTAAGCAAAACTACATAAACATAGTCGGCACCGACACGAAAAGGCTTAGCGTTTTTAGATTTGAAACGCCAACTCAGAGCGAATTTTCCCTAATAATCCCAAAAAAAGCTATTAGCGAAATACAAAAGCTATTTTTTGACAAGATCGAAATTTACTACGACGATACGACTCTGATCGCTCAAAGCGCAAATTTCGAGTTTTTTACAAAGCTTATAAACGGCAGATTTCCTGACTACAACAGAGTAATCCCGCAAGAGATAAAACGAAGACTAAGACTAAGCAGAGATAAAATGGTAGAAGGCATCAAAACTGTCTCAATCATCTCCGAGAGCATGAAAATCGTATTTGCTCCTCAAACTATAAGCTTTGAAAGTATCGTAGAGGATAACTCGGAAGCTAAAACAACGATAGAATTTGCAACCGGACTTGAAGAAGAGATCTACGTCGGCGTGAAAAATAGATACTTGCTTGATTTCTTACAAAGCATCGAAGAGGAACATTTCGAATTTGGATTTAACGACTCAAATTTAGCCTTTACGGTGAGCTCAAACGAGCTAAAAACGGTAATCATGCCGATAAATTTATAAAATAACAAAGGTAAATAATGCAGCAAAATTACGGCGCGGAAAATATTAAAGTTTTAAAAGGGCTCGAAGCGGTTAGAAAACGCCCCGGCATGTACATCGGCGACACTAACATAAGCGGCCTACACCACATGATCTACGAGGTCGTCGATAACTCCATAGACGAGGCGATGGCGGGCTACTGCGATACGATCGATATCGAGCTAACCCGCGAAGGCTCGGCGATAATCAGCGATAACGGTCGCGGTATACCGGTCGATATGCACCCAACAGAGAAAATTTCAGCCGCAACGGTCGTTTTAACCGTGCTTCACGCAGGCGGTAAATTTGACAAGGACACTTACAAAGTCTCAGGCGGCTTGCACGGAGTTGGCGTTAGCGTAGTAAACGCCCTTTCTAAAAAACTGGTCGTAAATATCAAACGTGACGGCAAACTACATAGACAAGAATTTTCAAAAGGTATCCCTCAAAGCGACCTTGAGGTTATAAAAACTACAAATAGAACCGGTACTCAGGTAGAGTTTTGGCCTGACGATAGTATTTTTGAGGTTACTGAATTTGACGATGAAATTTTAACCAAACGCTTTAGAGAGCTAGCCTATCTAAACCCGAAGATCACGATAAATTTTAAGGATCAAAGAAACGGCAGGAAAGAGAGTTTTCACTACGAGGGCGGACTTGAGAGCTTTGTAACCGATTTAAATAAAAACGAAGCCGTAAGTAAAGCGGTATCTTTTAGCGGAGGCGAAGAGGACGTTTTAGTAGATTTTGCCTTGATGTACAACGATACTTATAGCGAAAATTTACTAAGCTTCGTAAATAACATCAAAACCCCTGACGGCGGTACACACGAAGCGGGATTTCGAGCGGGTCTAACTCGCGTGATAACAAACTACATCGCCGCAAACGCCGCAGCCCGCGAAAAAGACACAAAAATCACGGGCGAAGATATCCGTGAGGGCCTTATCGCAGTTATTAGCGTAAAGGTACCAGAACCGCAGTTTGAGGGCCAGACAAAAGGAAAACTAGGCTCAAGCTACGTAAAACCGATCGTTCAAAAGATGGTTTTTGAGGTACTTAGCAAGTATTTTGAAGAAAACCCGATCGAGGCTCGCGCGATAATGGAAAAAGCGCTGATGGCGGCGCGCGGACGCGAAGCTGCCAAAAAAGCTCGCGATCTAACGCGTAAAAAAGAGGGTCTAAGCATAGGAACGCTGCCTGGCAAACTAGCCGACTGCCAGAGTAAAGATCCAACTATCAGCGAGCTTTATCTGGTGGAGGGCGACTCTGCGGGCGGTTCGGCCAAACAAGGACGCGATAGGGTGTTTCAGGCGATTTTGCCGTTAAAAGGTAAAATTTTAAACGTCGAAAAATCGCGCTTAGATAAAATTTTAAAATCAGACGAAATAAAAAACATGATAACTGCTCTAGGTTGCGGTATCGGCGATGAATTTGATGCTGAAAGGCTTCGCTACCACAAAATTATCATCATGACCGATGCCGACGTCGACGGTAGTCATATCCAGACGCTACTTTTAACGTTTTTCTTTAGATTTTTACACAAAGTCGTGGAAAACGGTCATATCTATCTAGCCCAACCGCCGCTTTACCGCTATAAAAAGGGAAAAAAAGAAATTTATCTAAAAGACGAGAAAGCGCTGAATGAATTTCTAATAGAAACCGGCATCGAAGGAGTCGAGTTTGAAGGTATCGGAAACGCTGATCTCATAGACTTTTTAAAGATAGTAGCAGCTTATAGAAGCGTGTTAAAAGAGCTTGAAAAGCGATTTAGCGTGATTTCTGCGGTTAGGTATATGATCGAAAATCCAGACATCGTCTCAAAAAGCTACGCTGAAATTTTTGAAATTTTGAAAAATTATTTAGAAGCTCAGGGACACAATATCCTAAACTCATACGTCAGCGAAGAAGAAGCGCGAATTTACGTACAAACCGAAAGCGGTTTGGAAGAGCTTTTGGTAAATGAAAATTTATTTACAAATCCTCTTTACGAAGAAGCGCTTTATATCAGCCAAAAAATAAAAGAGCGCGGTATCGAGCTAAAAGGCGACGTGATAGACGTACTAGACGAGATCGAAAAAAATGCCAAAAAAGGCGCCTATATACAGCGCTATAAAGGCCTTGGTGAGATGAATCCAGAACAGCTGTGGGAAACGACGATGAATCCAGAAAATCGTCGTTTGCTAAAAATAAACATAAACGATGCCGTAAGCGCGTCGGATACGTTTAATCTATTTATGGGCGATGAGGTCGAACCGCGAAGAAACTACATACAAGAGCACGCAAAAGACGTGAAACATTTGGACGTATAAATGCTAAAATCAGAACTAAAAGAACGATCAAATAGGTTTAGAACTGCGCTCGAGATCTCTTCTATTTTTATTTTCAGCGTTATTATTTTGATGTATATTTTCGTTAAAAAAGATGATATAGATTTTGACATCAATGACATCATTTTGATCACTATTTTAGTTCTATGTCAAGTTTATTTTACGGCCTACAAAATTTATCAAAGCTTTCAAACGAGCGTGCTTGATCAAGTTACGAAAGCCTATAATAGAGACGAAATTTTAAGACTTTTATCAAAGCAAGCTTCTAAATTTAAAGGCAAAAATGGCGGCAATATGCTAATGCTAAAGATCGAAAATTTAAACGATATAAACGAGCGTTATAGCTTTGTTAGTACCGATATTTTACTCAAACGACTAGTCGAGCGACTGGAGAAATTTTTAAACGAAAAAGTATCTAAAAACACTCTAATCGGCAGATATTCAAATGAATATTTTTTGATATTTTGCGAGAGTAAAAGCACCGAGCTAATCCATCTTTTAAACGTTTTTGAAAAGAGCATTTTGAGCGACGGAATTTACAATATCGAGCTAAAGATCAAATTTGACGCTATCGACATAAATCACTCGGCAAGCCTCAAAAACTCGGTTTCTTATCTCATCCAAAAGCTAAACGAGAGCGATAGCGAAGATAAAGTGGACATCACGGACGATCTTGAAAAAGACGTCTGCAACTGCATCGATATGCAAAGATTTATCTTCCAAACTCAGCTCGTTAAAAGCCTTCGTTTCGGGCAAAATTTGAAAAATATCATTGTAAAAGTTTACACCGATAAGCAAGG
>NZ_CALKTQ010000114.1 GCF_937997465.1 uncultured Campylobacter sp.
TTTTATCCGTATCCATACCTTAAGAAATAAAAGAACTTTTTGAGGATGTTAAATTTTAAAATGCGGCGCGCAAGCGTCAAATTTTATAAAGCGGCAACGATATAAATTTGAGATTTTAAGGGGGCGGATAAACCGCCAAATTTAGGTTATTTATTTTTAGTAGAGCGGTACATCGGGTGCTGATAGTCGTTCCTCTCGCAGCCCGTAGCTAAAAGCGCAAACATCAAAACAAGCGCGCTCAATACAACTTTTCTCATTTTCTCCCTTTTTTGAATTTCATTTCCGCGCGATTATAGCAAATTTAGCCAAATTACCAAAATCGACGCAGCTAAATTTGGCGGAATTTGTGCAGTGCGATTTGGCTTCAAATTTGTCGCCGTTCAGCGAGAGTTAAAAAGCGCGAGCGTTAAATTTGCTGGCCCGATTTTCGCTCTTGCTCGTCTAGAGTCCTATGCGATAAATTCGCGTTTACAGGCAAATTTGCTAGCCTAAATTTGTCCCGCCCGCCGACTCGTTTTGCGACGCGCCGAGCCGTAATATATTAAATTTTTATCCAAAAAAAAGTAGAATATCTCATCTTAAATTTAAGGAAAAATCCGTGTTGCAAGCATTAGCGCTTAGATATAGACCGCGAAATTTTAGCGAGCTCGTAGGCCAGGAGGCCGTCAGCACCAGCCTCACGCACGCTCTGGACGAGAACCGCCTAACCCACGCCTACCTTTTTTCGGGACTTCGCGGTAGCGGCAAGACATCAAGCGCGAGGATATTTTCGAAGGCGCTTGTTTGCGATCGCGGCCCGACAAGCCGGCCCTGCGAGCAGTGCGCCAACTGTATCGCTGCAAACGAAGGTCGCCACATCGATATCATCGAGATGGACGCGGCCAGCCACCGCGGTATTGACGATATAAAGGGGCTCATCGAGCAGACCAAATACGCTCCGGCGATCGCGCGCTTTAAGATTTTTATCATCGACGAGGTGCACATGCTCTCCACGCCTGCGTTTAACGCGCTGCTAAAGACGCTCGAGGAGCCGCCGCCCTACGTCAAATTTATCCTAGCCACGACCGATCCGCTCAAGCTCCCGGCTACGGTGCTATCGCGCACGCAGCATTTTAGATTTCGCCAGATCTCGCGCCCGGACGTCGTCGCGCATCTTGACTTTATCCTAAACCGCGAAAACGTCCCGCACGAAAAAGAGGCTCTCGAGATCCTCGCTCGTAGCGGCGCGGGCTCGCTGCGCGACACTCTCACGCTGCTAGATCAGGCCATCATCTACGCCAAGGGCGAGCTAACGCAAAGCGCCGTCGCGCAGATGCTGGGACTGCTTGATCCGCAGCGCATAGAGGAGATTTTGGCGTTCGTTATGAGCGGCGATAAATCAGCCGTAAGCGCGGCGGTAGCGCAGCTGGAGAGCTATGATGCCGAGATGGTGATAGATGAGATAACGGCAAATCTAAAAGCAAATTTCCTCGCGCAAAGCCCGAAATACTCGCTGCTTTTGTATGAGAGATTTTTTAGGATCCTCTCGCAGGCGCGCTCGATGCTAAGCGTCAGCAGTGACGGCGGATTCGTGCTTGGCGTGATGCTTTTTATGATGATCGAGGCGATAAATCTAAAATCGATCGACGAGATGATAGCCGTGGATGCGAGGGAAAAATTTGTGGATTCGCAGGCTCGTGCGGCTTCAAATTTCACGAGCGGACGAGGCGAAGCGACTAAATTTACGGCTCCTACGCAGACGGGTCAAATTTCAGCCTCTGCGGACGGATCAAATTTGACAGGTGCAAATGCGGTTAAGCCTGCTGCGCAAAACGGTGCGGCTCATGGGCGAAATTTTAACGTACAGGCTTTGGATGGCTCGGCAAATTTGAGTACCCAGACGCCGCAGGAGCCGGGTAGCCAAACCCACACCGCGAAAACTCCAAATCCCGCTTACGAGGCGTTTTTGGCCAAAATTTACGACCGCAGCTTTGATCTTGGCGAGTGTTTTAAAAACTGCATAGAGTTTTTGGAGTTTTCGGACGGCTGCATGAGCCTAGCCTCAAGCGCGGCGGGCGAGGATCAGAAGCGGCTTCGCGATGGATCGAAAGTAATTTTGCAGATCTTGCGTAGTCTTTTTGGCGAGAGCGCAAAGATAAAGATAACTCCCAGGCAAAGCCCAGAAATAGGGGCGCAAGATCAAAAGGGCGCGGCAAATTTGGATGACGAGCGCGGCGGTGCAGCAAAATCTGATGACGCCAAAATTGTTTCAAGTCGTGAGAGCGGCAAATTTGACGCGGACATCGCACTGGAAAATTTAAGCCAAAACGACCAAGCGCAAGAGCCCTCAAATTTGACCGGAAATTTGTTTGCAGGCGGTAGCGAGGAGAGGACGGCTACGCCATCGGAGCAAAATTTAGACGCCAAATTCGAAAGCAGCGAGCAGGGTAAGCAAACGCAAAATTTGACGCCGCAAACGCAAACGGATATAAATGACGCGGCTCCGAGCGCGCAAACCAATAGCGGCTCGCCTATGGGCGAAACCGAGCCCTTAAATTTAAACGAAAACGCGGCAAATTTGACGCAAAACTCGCAAATGCAGACGGATTTAAATCAACCCGCCGAGCCTAAATTTGCGCCTGATTTTGAGAGCATGCGCGACGACACGCACGATTTTCATGAGGCGTATTCGCTAAAATTTAAGACTGACGATGGAATGTCTGCGGGGGCAGATCTGTCGTTTTTGGACGACGAACTAAGGCGGCTAGAGAGTCAAAACTCTGCAAAAACTGAGCAAAAGCCAATCGGCACAACTAAATTTAACCAAAATAGCGCGCCGCAAACGGCTACCTTTGGCGAGTCGCCGTTTGATCTGGACGATGTGAGCGAGATGTTTGGCGAGGCGGCGGACTATGACGATAGCGGCACGCTCTTTGAGCAAGACGCAAGCGAGTCTGCAAACGCCGACGCAAGGCAAAATTTAGATACGACAAA
>NZ_CALKTQ010000115.1 GCF_937997465.1 uncultured Campylobacter sp.
CGGCAACAGCGCTATGTATCTGCTTAGCGACCTTGCTAGCGGCGTGACCGGCGAGGTGCACTACGTCGACTGCGGCTACAACATCATGGGTATGGGCGACGTAGCGACCGACGCCGAGGGCAACACGATCCTAGCTTGGGACGCAAAGTAATCTACTAATATAAATTTGGCGGGGCGACTCGCCAAATCCTTCTTTTAAATTTCATCAAATTTGACCCAAAGGGCGCGCGATGAGGGCTTTAGGCGAGCTTATAGACACAAATGAGCCGGGCTGGGAGTTGGTCGAATAGCGGCTAAATAAGCTAAGAACGAGTAAAGTTTTACCGCGTGATGAGAGCAGGGCGCAAAGTGAGCTTTTGGGACTTCAAGTTACCACTCGCTCACCGATGGGAGCGCTTGTTTGTGGGTGCGGCGGCATCGTGATAGATAGCGGTTGACTGCACGTGCTTGGTTCTGGCTGCGAGCGGATGAATCGCGGGATTTACAGCTTTAGCCTTGGCAAAAGCTAGTGAGGCAGGCCAGATGCCTAGCTATTTGCTCGTGGCGGATGATGTTTCGGGTGGATTTTTCGCGATAAACGGCGGCGCATTTGATGGCAAAGCCGGAAACATCTTTTACTACGCGCCAGATAGCGGCGAATGAGAGGATACGCAGCTTGACTACTCGCAGTTTTTTACCGGGCGCTTTGCGGCGATATCTAAATTTTACGAGCTTTACCGCTGGGATGGCTGGCGCGATGACGTGAGAAAATTTAGCCTTGATAGGGTGATGTTTGCCTTGCCGCCGATACTTTGGCAAGACGCCGACGTAAAACTAAGGCTAAAAGAGATGAAAAAAAGACGGCGTGGACATAGACGAGTATTTTGCCTCTATGTTTATCGGCGGCGAGTAAAATTTTCAAATTTGATGGAAATAAAATAAAGGCCGTTGCAGCTCGTTAGCCTTACTGCGCGCGCCTGTCGGCTACTGAAATTTGCCGCTCAACTAAATAAATTTAAACAAATATCCTAAAATAACCGCAAATAATCTTTAAAGGATTTCTCATGCAAAGCTTGCTTTTTTCGCCGCTAAAAATCGACGATCTGCAGATCAAAAACCGCGTCGTCATGCCGCCGATGTGTATGTATAAGGCCAAAAACGAAAACGGCCAACCTAGGTGCTTTCACCGCTTGCACTACGCCGCTCGCGCGCTAGGAGGCGTCGGGCTCATCATCGTCGAAGCTACGGCCGTCGAACCTAGGGGCAGGATCACAAGCCGCGATCTGGGACTATGGAACGACGAGCAGCTAGAGGCGCACGCCAGGCTCATCAAGGAGTGCGTCAAATACGGCGCCGTAATGGCCGTCCAGCTCGCGCACGCTGGCAGAAAAAGCGAGTGCGAGGATCTGATCGCGCCTAGCGCGGTAAAATTTAGCGAGAGCTACAAAACACCGAGACAGATGAGCGCGGACGATATTGTTGCAGTTAAGCAAGCTTTTGTTCAGGCTGCGATCAGAGCCGAGCGTGCAGGATACGCCGCGACCGAGATCCACGCTGCGCACGGCTATCTCATCAGCGAATTTCTCTCGCCTGAGATCAATCTGAGGGGCGACGAATACGGCGGGAGTTTTGAAAATCACACGAGATTTTTAAAAGAAATCTTAAGCGAGATAAAAGCCGCGGTGCAAATCCCCGTCGGCGTGCGCATAAGCGCGGATAGCTGGGTAAAAGGCGACTGGAGCCTGGAGGATAGCGTGCGGCTGGCAAAAGAGCTCGAGGCCTTGGGCGCGGCGTTTATCCACGTCTCGGCGGGCGGACTTTTTGAGCACACGGATAGCGCGCCTGCGTTTACTCCGCTTTATCAAGCTGGCTATGCTAAGGCGGTAAAGCAGGCCGTTGGCATCCCGGTGATCACGGTCGGACTCATCACAAAGGCATCTGAGGGCGAGGCGCTGCTGTTAGGCGGCGTTTGCGACGCGGTAGCCTACGGTAGAGAGCTGCTGCGAAATCCAAATTTCGCGCAGGTTGCGATGAGTGAGCTAGGGTGCGCTGAACTGATAGAAAACTCATACAAAAGGGCGTTTAAGTAAATTTATAAGATCGCTCGGCGTAAATTTGAACTAATTGCGTCGGCTAAATTTTGAGTAAATTTGATCGGTCGCTTGGGCAAACCGTTTGGCAAATTTAGCCTAGCTATTAGGACTGTAAATTTGGCAAATTTACGTCCCTGCTACGGCGTCAAATTTGATTTGATTGCTACCGATTTTAGTAATGCTAAATTCATAAATAAAACGGCTGATTTTTTGATTTATTGCGTCAAATTTGTAGAATTAAAGATAAAATTTAAGCCGCAAAAACGGCTTAAATTTAGGTGAGTTTGTAGCTAACCGGGATTTTTATGACGTAGTCGCGATCAAGCGTCGGAAAATCAGGTGCAGCGCGGTTTATGAGCTCGACTGCGGCCTCGTCTAGTGTCTCAAAGCCTGAGCTTTTTATCACCTTTACGTCGCGGACGCTGCCGTCTTTTTTGTATAAAAAGCTAACCTCTACGACGCCTTGATGGCGCATTTTTTGCGCGCGTTTAGGGTATTTGTGATGCTTTTGTATCGCCTTTTGGATCTTAGAAAATCTCTCGTCGCCGGCTGATGTCGCGAAGTTAAATTCTCCAACTGTTTCAGCTCCGCTAGGCGGTAAATTTGATTTTACGTTCGAGCTTGGAGCACTACTTGGTTGCGCTGCGGGCGGCGTAGAAGTAGGCGGCGACGGCTGTGCAGGCGGTACTACCTGCGCTACTTGCGGTTCCGGTTCCGGCTCAGGCTTTTTAACCGGTTTTGGCGTAGGTTTAGGCTTTGGTTTTTCCACGGGCTTTTCCACGGGTTTTGGCTTCTCTACCGGTTTTTCTATTGGTTTTGGTTTTTCTATCGGCTTAGGCGGCTCGACCGGTTTTGGCGGCTCCGGCGGCGTGACGACAGGTTCTGGCGGAGGAGGCGCGGG
>NZ_CALKTQ010000116.1 GCF_937997465.1 uncultured Campylobacter sp.
GGCGGCGGCATTTGTTTGCATCTTTGGCGCGGCGGAGTGTAAATTTAAACCCGCAAATTTAACTTTATGCATATGGGCTTAAATTTATCCAAAAAGCGGCTCCATCGTCGCCAAGCGCTTAGCGGGATTTGCCGTAAAATTTACGCTATTACGATTAGCACGCCAAGGCCTTTGTCGGCGGCATTTTGATAAAAACTCAAAAGCCCGTTAAAATGCTCTTTTAGCTCGGCTTATCTTCAAATTCGCTCTCATATCCCCATATCTCGGGATACGTTCCTGCCTCGCCAAATTCTGCAAAATTTACGTTTGCCAAAAACGCGCCAATGTCGGTACTCTGCATCGCTTTAGCTACGGTTTTTACGTCATCTGCGTCCACGCAAGATACCGCCTCGCTCCCCTCCTCGCCCGCCATACCGCGTCCAAATATCGCCCAGCTAAGCGGATTTGGCGTAGCGAAAATCTCGCCTGCACTCATCGCTTCAAACATATTTTTGCCAGTTAGCGTTTTATGCATCACGTCCCACATTTTATCCAGGTCGTATTCGTCCAGCGCCTCGACATCGTCGCCGCCGCCGTTTTTGATCGCCTCTATATCGTCTCGCGCATAGGCGTAGTAGTGCGCGCTCATTCCCATTTTTGCTCCTAAAAAATCTCAAATTTAACGCAAATTTGCCGCTAACGGCAGCCTAAAAAGTCATCACCTGATCGCACACCGCGACCCAGCTAGCAAGGATATCCATGCTGCCCTTTATCTCGCTATCAAAGTACGGCTCGCCCGTGTGTAGACCGCATCTAGTCTCGCAGCTGCCGCAGACCTTTAGCGCTACACCGTTTGCGTGTAGCTCTTTTAGCTTTGCCACGAGGTCAAAGTCGTAGTTTTCGGGCTTTTGCGTGCTATTTCGCGCGAGATCGACCGCGTCGTTCATCAGAAATATCCTGACGTATTCGTCTCTATTTTTGAGCGCTCCTGCTAGCCGCAATGCGTTATACGCGTTGTCCGTGCCGTTATAGGGCTGATTTGTGAGGATGAGTAGAAATTTTTTCATTTTGTGCTCCTTTTGCTGGTTTTACTAGCTTCGCTTAAAAACCTCGCCTTTGCGGCACCGCTGGTTTTTGTGCAGTACAAACAGCGCAAATTTTAGCTAAGTTGTGCGTAAAATATCTTAAATTTGAGCTTAAATTTGAAATAAATTCATCGAAGTAAAAAATTGCAAAAGAAACGGCGGATCGTCCGTTTTGGATAAATCCGCCGTCATAGAAAAATACGCAAGTATCGCGAGATATTCGCCAAAAAGCAAATTTTAGTGAGTTAGGAAAAGCTCCTGGATCTTAGCCTTATCGGTTGTTTGCGTAAGCGCAAGCATCAAAAGCACTCTAGCTTTTTGCGCGTTTAGGTTGTCGCTAGCTAAAAAGCCGTATTTGCCGTCGTCTACCTCACCGTTTAGCGTGGTCTCGCCGCTACCTACGCGGGAGTCGCGCACGACTACTACGCCGGCTTTAACCGCTTCGCCTAGAGCCTCGAGCGCGCTTGGGAATGGATTTCCGTTACCCATGCCTGCATTTATGATGCCTTTAGCTCCGTTTTTGACGGCTAAATTTACAAAGTCCGGGTTGTCGTTTGAGTGGCTGTAGATGATATCTACTCTTGGAAGCTCTTTGATCTTTGTGATGTCAAATGCTGAATTTACGGTGTGTTTGCGTGTAGGATTCATGTAAAATTTGACGTTGCCGTAAAACACGGTGCCGATCTTGCCGCTGTTTGGAGATTTAAATGTATCGACAGCGGTAGTGTTGGTTTTAGTCACCTCTCTAGCCGCGTGGATCTCGTCGTTCATCACTACCATTACGCCCTTGCCTGCCGCTTCTTTATTCATCGCGACGTTTACGGCGTTAAAGATATTTAGGGGGCCGTCCGCGCTTAGCGAGCCGCTGTTTCTCATAGCGCCCACCATAACGATAGGTTTATCGCTTTTTACGACTAAATTTAGAAAATACGCAGTCTCCTCCATCGTGTCGGTTCCGTGCGTGATGACGACGCCGTCGGCCTTGCCACTAGTTAGCAGCTCGTTTACTCTGTTTGCTAGCTTAAACCAAACTTCGTTGTTCATCTCTTGAGAGCCGATGTTTGAGATCTGCTCTCCTTTGATGGTTGCTATCTTGTTGATATCGGGTACCGCGGCGATCAGTTTATCGACCGTAACGGTTCCAGACGTATAGCTCGTATCAAGAGCACCTGAGCCGCTGCCGGCTATCGTGCCGCCAGTTGCCAAAATGTAAATAGTAGGCTTCGCAAAAGCCAAAGTCGCTCCTAAAAGCATGAAAATCACCGCCTTTACTGCAAAACGCATGTTTGCTCCTTGTATTGAGATGTTACGAGGATTTTAGCGTTTATTGCTTAAATTTATTATTAACTATTAATTTTTATTTTCAGTTAAATAATCCTAATAAGCGTCATATATATCGCCGTCGAAGCCGCGATACTAAGCAAGGTATTTTTAAATTTCAGATGAATCAAAACCGCGGTAAAAACGGCTACTACTTCGTTTAGTCCGTATGGATAAACGTCAAATTTGACGTCCTTTAGCCCGTAGCACACCAAGATAACCATTATCATCAGCCCCATGTATCGCTCCACGGCGCTAAGCCACGGACGAGGCTTATAGTTTTTGATGACGTAAAACGGCGCGGCACGCGTCAAAAAGGTCGCAAACGCGCTTAGCAAAACGGCGGCGAATATCGCCCACTCGCTAGAACTCACGCTTATCAAAGCTTATCCTTAAAAACTAAAATAAAAATAAAGCAAAGCGCCATCGAGCCTACCAGCATCGCTTTAGCAGGCATGAGCGCTACGCCGGCGACTCCAAACAAGCACGCCGCACCCAGCACTTTATAATTTTTATCGTTTTTAAACATCTCCATTACGATCACGATAAAAAGCGCAGTTAGACTAAACTCAAGCCCGCTCGTATTGACCCTGATAAGCTCGCCGGCTAGGCATCCGACCGCCGTGCCCGCCGCCCAGTAGAGCCACGAGAGCAAATTTAGCCGCGTAAAAACATAGCTGCGCTCCGCTGCGTCTGTGATCTTAAGCGCCTTAAATATCGCAAAAGTTTCGTCCGTGAGAGTCGCAATATTAAAAAGGCGAAATTTGAGATCTTTGTACTCTTTTAAAAGCGCCAGCCCGTAAAAAGTGTGGCGCAAATTTACAAGGTAGCTCACGATAAAGACCTCAACATAGCTCGTGCCGACGCTAAAGAGCGAAAGCATCATAAACTGCGCTGCTCCGCCATATCCGAGCATACTAAGCGCCACAGCGATAAATGCGCTAATGCCCATGCTTTTAGCCAAAATGCCAAAGGCGATGCCAAGAGGGAAAAAACCCATAAAGATAGGAATGGATAGTTTAAAAACGTAGTTAAATGTCAAATTTCACCTTCATAAAAAGCCAAAATGTTAGCAAAAATTTGAAAAATTTAGGATAAAGGCTAGAAATTCTAGCCTTGTAGGGTAAAATTTGAGATTAAAATTTGATGATCTCGCCGTCATCTGGGATAGTGATCTTGCTCTCTATGCCTTCTTTTTTAACAAATTCACGAAGATCCTTACGGCTTACGCTCGTGTGATTCACGGCGTCCATATGTACGGCGATGATAGTCGCACCATTAAGCTCTTTTGCGGCGTGGGCTACGTCGGCTTTGCCCATTATGATACCGCTGTCAGGAAATGCCAGCACGCGAGCGTCGCCCGTATTCATCACGACTACACTAGGATTAAATTTGTTTAGAGCCTTATTTACGTCCGCAGTCCAAAGCGTATCGCCCATGACGTAAAGCGTTTTGTGCCCCTTTGCTTCAAACACGACGCCCATCGCATCGCCCAAAATAGCACCAAGCTGCTTGTTTTCATACATCTCTACCGTGCCGTGAGCGCCGCCCGCTTTATGTAGTTTCACTCCTTTAAATTCAGCCGATTCGTCTAGCACTCTTACGTCTTTAAAGCCTTGCTTTTTGATTAGCGTCGCATCATCGTTATGCTGAGCAAAGATAACGATATTTTTAGGTAAAATTTCAGCCGCGACCTCATCCCAGTGATCAGGATGCGTGTGCGTAACGATGATCGCATCGATGCCCTTATACACCTCTTTTGCATCCATAGGAAGTTCTATCAAAGGATTTCTAAGGTGTGAGTTTAGCGTCCCCTCAAAGCCAGGATATTTACCCTTTGGTGCAAGATACGGGTCGAGCAAAAAGTTCACTCCCGCATAGTTTATCTTTGCGGTAGCGTTTCTGATATGCTGAAAGCTGTCTTGTGCGTTTGCCGCGCTAATACCCAAAAATAGAGCGATTAGAAACAAAATTTTGTTTATCTTCATTATTTCTCCTTATAAAATTTACTCGCGCAAGATACCGAAAAAAAGCTAAAAGTATTTTTAATTTCGGCAGTTTGGGATTTTACGCTTTTGATTTTATAGTTTACAAATTTTTTAAAAAGGAGGATGAAAATATCCAAATCGGCGGTAAATTTAGCTTTAAAAGCAAAGAATAATAAGCGGCAAACAGTGGGGTAAATTTAAGATTTCGTGAGCTCCGCCGCATGCCAGCGCGATGATAGCTTAAATTTTAAAAAATCTGATAAAGCCTAAAGATTTAAGAAAATTTGAGCTAATGACGCGGCGAGCAAATTTAACCAAACCAAATTTAGCGTTTAATATAAAAATTATCCGGATTTTAATAATAAATCTTATAAAATGGCGCTAATCTTTTTATAGGAGCAAAAGCATGAAAAAAATAGTCATAGCGGTAGCATGCACGGCGGTTTTGTTTGGTGCGGGCAACGACGCAAAAATACTTCAAGGCGCTTGCGATGCGGGGAGACGCAAAAGACTGCTATAATCTGGGCGTTTTATACGCGGAAGGTCAAGGCATAATCAAAGATAAACAATCGGCTAAGAAGTATTTCGGTAAGGCTTGCGATATGGGCCTAAAACAAGGTTGCGATAATCACAAAATCCTAAGCAAATAAGAGTAGCGGGCTAGAACCGCTATAAAACAGCTAAAATTTAGCTCAAATTCGGCCGTTTTGATAAATTAAATTTAAAAAGCCGCCGAGTCCGTCAAATTTGCAAAACAAATCTCGGATTAGGTGGCTCAAATTTAGCCTATTTTAGGCTATCTCTTTAGGCTATTTACGATAGAGAGCATATCGTCGCTCGTCGTGATCGCCTTTGAGTTTGCCTCATACGCACGCTGACCCGTGATGAGGTCGGTCATCTCTTCAACCAGCTGGACGTTACTCATCTCGACAAATCCCTGCCTGATCGTGCCGAGGCCGTCGAGCTCTGTCGTGC
>NZ_CALKTQ010000117.1 GCF_937997465.1 uncultured Campylobacter sp.
ACCGCGATGAGTCCTAAAAATAGATTTAAGATATGATTTTGCGGGTTCATTTTAGTGCCTTTTGGTTAAATTTGAAGCTAAATTTGACGCCCGATTCGGAGCTCTCCGAGCGGGTCAAATTTGCGCACGTTTGGTTTGTCGTGCGGACGGCTTGAACGGTTAAATTTGTTAGCGAGAATTGCTCACGTTTTAAACTTACGTTTGGGTCAAATTTGTTTTGCGACGCGGCGAGCGTTTTAGTAAAGGCTTCGTGTTTAAATTTGACGCTTTTAGCCGCCGCTCTAAAAGGCTCGCCGTCAAATTTGCCGTAAAAATCGGTCGCAAATTTTGCCTTTTCGTTTGACGGATTTACAGGGCTCAAATTTACCGCTCTCGCCAAAGCCGCCGTGTTAGGCTTTAGTTCTATCATTTTGCGTATCGCTCATCGCTAGCAGCGCGTCTTGCGCCTTTTGTAAAAACTCGCCCTTGCCTTCGCCTCCGTACGATATCTCCTCGCCCACTATCAGCTCGCAAAGCAGCGGGATAGGTATCATAAAGCCCTTAGGCAGGACGTTACGCGCATTTTTGATCCAAATCGGCACCAAAGGCACGGAAGGGCACTCCTGCGCCAAACGAAATACCCCGCTTTTAAACGGCTGCAACGCAAGGTCGTCGTTCATCTTGCGCGTGCCTTCGGGAAAGATGATGAGAGAGTGCGTCTGCAGCGCTTCGCTCATTTGCGCTAGCGCTTCCAGCGGATCTTTGCGGCGACTTATTAGCACCATGTTAAACACGTTTTTAGCAAGAAATCTGCGCACGGGCCCGCCCTCCCAGTACTCCGCCGCCGCGACGGGGCGCACGCGCTTTCTCACGCGATACGGCAGTGAGACGAAAATCAGCAAAAAATCGCCGTGGCTGGCGTGGTTTGCATAGTAAATTTTAGTGCCCTCGCCTATGTTTAAAAGCTCCTGCGGCGGCCGCACACCCGTGATAAATATCGTGATGCGGCAAAGGATAAAATCAAGCGCTGCAGCTAAAAACTCTTTCATCTTTCGTCCTTTGTGTTAAATTTGCCTTGTTTGCGCGTCAAATTTGACGAGTAGCGGAAATTTGCCGTAACGCTTGCCGGCAAACGAAGTAGGTTTTAAAACTAGAAATTTTAACTCACAAACGCTCATGATACTCCAAATGATTAGACTTAGCGCAACCTGGGCCGATCTTGGCTGCGACTCTATCTTACCGCCCGCAAAACCGCTTTGCCGGTTTTAGTAAAATATAATGAAATTCTTTTATATATTTGCCGTTATTATACCTAAATTCTCTTTTTTTAAGCGCGGCAAGAGACTTGCTCTCTTTGCCCTCTGTGGCCACTTAAATCTTTAGCCAGATTGTTTTGCGCAGCAATGAGCCTTAACTCCATAATGCGCCAATCCACCGCGCTTTAGTTAAGAAAACTAAAAACTTGGTCAAATTTGAGTCTCGACCGCGCTGTCACAAGAAATTAAATTATCATTTTATAAATAATTTTGATAAATTTTCGCCGTTTCTTGATGGCGA
>NZ_CALKTQ010000118.1 GCF_937997465.1 uncultured Campylobacter sp.
GAAAAGTTTTTTAAAATTCATTCTATTCTCAGTTTATTTGTTTTGTTCGTTTATCTAGGCTATAAGACTAAAATCGTCGCCGTCGAACCAAACGACTCCGCCGTGATCTCCGGCGAAAAACCAGGCCCTCATAAGATCCAGGGCATAGGAGCGGGCTTTATCCCGGCTACGCTTGATACCGCTTACATCGACGAGATAGAGCGCGTGGATAACGACGAGGCCTTTGAGGCGGCTAGAAAGCTGGCTAAAGAGGAGGGTATCTTGCTGGGTATCTCGGGCGGTGCGGCTCTGGCGGCTGCGGTGAAGGTCGCAAAGAGGCTAGGTAAGGGCAAAAAGGTGCTTTTCATAGCTCCCGATAACGGCGAGAGATATCTTAGTACTCCGCTTTACGAGGCGTGATTTGGGACTGATAGCTGAGCTAAACGAGCTAGTCGCGACCGTGCGAGAAAAGGACCCGTCGGTAGCCTCGTGCTGCTACGGGGCGATCCTCGTCAATACTCCGGGCATCCATGCCGTCTTTTTTCATAGATTCGCGCACTTTTTGCATGTTAAAAATTGGCGATTTACGGCGCGCTTCGTTTCGCAGATGTCGCGCTTTTTAACGGGCATCGAGATACATCCGGGCGCCAAGATCGGCAGGCGGCTTTTTATCGATCACGGCATGGGCGTGGTTATCGGCGAGACGGCTGAGGTGGGAGATGACGTGCTGATCTATCATCAAGTAACTCTAGGCGGCACGGGCAAAGAGTGCTGCAAGCGCCACCCGACCGTAAAAAACGGCGTCACGATAGCAGCCGGTGCAAAGGTGCTGGGAAATATCCTAATCGGCGAAAACGCCAAAATAGGCGCAAACTCGGTAGTGCTAAAAGACGTGCCCGATAACGCCACGGTTGTAGGCATCCCCGCTAGGATCGTGCGTATAAACGGCGAGCGAGTCGGCGAGTAGGTTAAATTTGCGCCGATCTAGGCTGCTATTTTTATAAAATTATTCTTTTTATTCTGTTAAATTTGAAAATTTGTAAGATTTTTATAGGGCAGGCAGAGGCAGCGGATGCTTTTGCGAGTTTGTATTTGGCTTTAAATTTATCAAATTTAACTACGGCAAATTTAGTTAAATTTACTCATCAAATATCGGGAGTTTAGGCTCTTTTACTTTTTGTGTTTTACTGCCGATGTTTAAATTTCGCGCAACATTCGCGGCGCTCAAATTTTTATTATCGTCAAATTTATCAGTCTGCACAGCGTCGTCAAATTTGACCGACTCGCCGGCTTCATTCGTTGTGATTTTTAGTCGCTTCATCGTTTTAGCCGATTTGCTAAACTCTATTAGATCCTCGGTCGTTTTTACTTCGCTTGGGAGTTTTTGCAGGGAGTGTTTAAAAATTTCAGCAGCCGCGATAGCGTCGTTAAGAGCTCTGTGGTGGGTATTGTCGATGCCTAAAATTTCTTTTAGCGTTCCTAGGCCGTATTTTGGCGAGGCGATGGTGCGGCGGGCTAGATCGATCGTGCAGAGCTTGCGGTTTAGTAGCTTGCCGTATCCTAGTGCCTCCAGCGTCGCGCTAATAAAGCCGTAGTCAAAGCGAACGTTGTGCGCCACAAAAACGCTCTGACCTAAAAAGACTTTAAACTGCTCCATGACGAAGGCTAGGCTGGGTGCGTTTTTTAGGTGCTCTGCGGTGATTCCCGTTAGTTCGCTGATATTTTCCGGGACGTAGGGCGCGTACACGAATGTTTCAAATTTGCCGATTATTTCTCCGTTTTGTAGCTTTAGCGCGCCGATTTCGATGATCTGGCCACTATTTATGCCGCCGCTAGTTTCTATATCCACGACGCAAAAAATTTGATCTTTTATTTCATTGCGCCGCGTTTTTAGCTCGATTTGGTTTTTTGCGGTGCGGGTTATGTCAAGCCCAAGCGCGCGCCACATCTGCACGTCGCGAACGTCGAAAAGCTCGGAGTATTCGTCCATTTGCTTGGTTGCGGCGACAAAGTCCGCGTAGGCTATGTTTCGTTTGGCGATGACGGCGAGTAGGGCTTCGAAATCTTGGTTCAAAACTCGAGCTTTAGCGAGCGGATAGAGTGCTCGTATGAATTTGACGAAAATATATAACTGCCCGCCACGACGATATCTACGCCCGCTTCATCGAGCTGCGCGACGTTTAGTCCCGTCACGCCGCCGTCCACCTCGATCATGCATTTTGCGTTTTTGCGCTCGATCATTTCGCGTAAGCTGCGGGCTTTTTCAAGTACCGAAGGGATAAATTTTTGCCCGCCGAACCCTGGATTTACGCTCATTAAAAGCACCATGTCGACCTCGTTTACGATGTGCTCGATCGCCGATATCGGCGTGTGCGGGTTTAGTACGATTGCAGGTCCAGTGCCGTGGCTGCGGATGTGATCGATTAGACGCAAAGGATGCTTTTCCTCCTCGATGTGAAAGCTTAAAAATTTAGGCTTCAGAGGTAAAAAAAGATCGGCAAAAAAGGTGTTATTTTGCACCATTAGGTGGATGTCTAGCGGCTTTGTGGCGGCTTTTGCGACGGCATTTACCACCACCGGGCCGATGGTTAAATTTGGCACAAAATGCCCGTCCATCACGTCGACATGCACAAGATCGGCGCCAGCCTCGCAGATGGCCTCGATCTCGGCTCTTAAATTTCCAAAATCAGCCGATAAAATACTCGGTGCTACATACATTTTATTATCCTTTTATTTGCTTAGAAAAAATATCGCGTCCATGCCGTCTATATCGAGTCGCACGAGGGCGCCTTTGTTTTTTTTGTCTTCGTCTTTAATCTCTTCAAAGACGTGCGGCAAGGTGAAATTCGCCTCTATCTTTTGACTCTTTAACCACGCTTCGATGCGGTCGGATATAACGCTAAGCAGGTCTGCATAGGCCTCGATCATGCTTGCGTCGCTACCTTCTTGAAGTAAAATTTTGCAGATTTTATAAACGGCGTTTTTTTCGACGCAGAGTATAAATTTTGCATTTGTCTCGCCGTAAAACGCTACCGAGCCCATGCAAAATTTCTCCTCGTCGCAGCTAAAATTTGTTATCTCGGTACTCTTGCGAGAAATAGGCAAATTTGACAAAGACGCTAGCGTGTCCATCACTACTTTTAAGATATCCGGTAAAAGATCTATTAACTCTTTGGTTATGTTTTTAGGTTTTTCGTCTTCTGTACTGCCGCCGCCTTCTATCGTCGCGTCGTCATTGAAAAAATCCTGGATCGTATCGTAAAGTAGTATCCCGCAGTCCTCTAAATCATGAAGTAAGGCTTTTGAGACATTGGATTTTTTTAGTCCGCACATAGCTATAGTTGCGCCGCTATCGGCACATTCCATCGCAAGTTTAGCCAAAAAGGATACGCCGTGAATATTTATAAAACTTGATTTTTTCATATCAAAAACAAAAAATTTAAAGCCGATTTTTAGCGATTGTAGGAAACTTTTATAAGCGAATTTGTCTGCAAATTCCGAGTCGATAAAGCCGTTTATCTCGTAAACGACGACGTTTTCTTTAAGGGTAGTGGATAATTCTTTCTTGTTTGATTTTATATCGGTGAGGCGGATGGCACATTCGAAATCTTTATGTAAACGGTTAAATTCTTCCTCGTCTTTTGCGATAACCGGTTTGTATCCGCGCCCTGATAATGTTAGCGCAATCTGGCGTTTTTGCTCGGTATCGGCGTTAAAAACGATGATTTGTTTGTTTTCCGATTCAAACTTCCCCCAAAATAAAAGCGCAACGCTGAGCGTCTCAAAAAAAGATAAATTTAAAACGTCTTTAGACATTCTTTTTAGGGCTTTAAATTTTATCTCATTGTAGTCGCAAAAGCCTATGTCCGCATCGCTTTCCTTTGTTATTCTTGAGACGGATTCAAGGATTAGATTAAAGCCTACCTTATTAAAATAAACGGTATTTTTAAGCGATATTAGGATATGACGCGGAGCTTTTTGGCGTAGATATTTTATATTTGCGTCGCTGATTTCGTATTTATCGATATCGCCGTCTAAAAAGCCGGAAGGATAAAATATAGCTACGTCGTCTTTAAAATCTAATCTCATAAGATAAAAGAATTTCCTAAAAAAATGATATTTTTTACGTAAATCGAGCCGGTAATTTTTTAAAATTTAACCGTGTTTAAATTTTGTTATTTTAGCTTTTTTATCCATAAATTCAGTTTAAAAACTAACGCGTTTGTAAAAGCGGCTTTAAGCTTTTATTTTGTTTATTTTGGATAGAATCAGCAGAAATTTTTATTTTTAAGGAAACAAATATGTCAAGAGTATGCGCAATAACAGGTAAAGGTCCGATGGTAGGCAACAACGTCAGCCACGCCAAAAACAGAACAAAAAGAAGGTTTTTACCAAACCTAAGAACCATCCGCGTTACGCTAGAGGACGGCACTACGAGAAAGATCAAAGTAGCTGCTTCTACGCTAAGAACAATGAGAAAACAGTCGCGCTAAAATTACCGCAAATTTGAGGAGTTGTCTTTGTTTAGAAAGATTTTAAAATTCCTCAACTGGTCAAGTTCCGCCAAACCTCAAATTAGTCTTAATACCGAACTTTACGAACAACTTCGCCCGTTTCGCTTACCGCTCATCTTAGTCGTTTTGATGATGATGATCGGAGCGATGGGTTACGTCACGATCGATGGTTTTAGCCTGATAGACGCGATTTATCAGGCCGGTATGACTTTTACGACCGTCGGTTTTACCGAGGTCGCACCTATTTCTCCGGCCGGCCGGATTTTTACTATCACTTTTATTTTGCTAGGCTTTGCCGTTTTTACGTTTTCTACGGGTTTGATGCTCGAAGTTTTAAAAAAAGGCGCGCTCGTAGCGATCATAAAGGAAAGACGAATGCTATACAAGATCGCAAGACTAAAAAACCACTTTGTTATCTGCTATCACAACCAATACACAATGGAATTAAGCCGCGAATTTAGGGAAAATCATATTCCTTTCATCGTTATCGATCCGCGCGAGGATCTGCCGGAAATCGCGGAAAAATACAAGTATCCATACTATATCGTCTCTCAGCCGCACACGCAAACTGCGCTTTTAAAGACGCATTTTTCAAGTGCAAAAGGTATGATCACGCTAAGCTCTAATATCGCCGATAACATCGCGCTTATCGCGACCGTAAGGTTGTTTGAAAAAGAGATCGGGCGCAAAAAACCGTATTTTATAATGACGAACTCCGACAACCAAGACGATACCGAGCGCCTAAAAAAACTCGGCGCAAATAGCGTCGTGAGCCCATCAAAGCTAGTTGCCCAGCGCCTTAGCGCCATGAGCGTGCGACCCGATATGGAAAATTTGCTTGAGCAGTTTTTATATAAACAAGACTCGCCGATCGATATCGAGGAGATTTTGGTGCCTGATTACTCATGGGTACGCTTTAAACGGCTAAAAGAAACAAATTTACGAAACATAACAAATGCTGACGTTGTGGGCATCAAAGACGTAAACAATAAATTTATCCCGATGCCAAAGGGCGACACGCTAATCGGCACGGGCACGAAGCTACTAGTTATCGGCACGGGAGAGTCGATACGCCTAACCAAACGAGTCATAAAAAGCAGACATAAGCCGGAAGAGCTAAAATATGTCTAAAATTTGAGACGATTTATGTGTATTTTAATTTTGCCTTTACCTAGATAGCCGTAAATTTAACGCTAAAATCAGGGATTGATTTGATCTCTTACCAAAATTTAAATTTTACAAAAGCATCTTTTGGATTTAAATAGCGTAAAAAATTAAGCTATTTAGAGACGAAACTAAGCTACCGTAAATTTTAGGGAATGCTCCGAATTTGACGCTTTTTAACCCTCTCTTAAAATAACATTCGCTAAAATTAAATCAAACTTTAATTAAAGGAGCAAAGATGTTTCATGAGGATAGAGAGCTTAACTAAGCTAAAAGGCACGAATGCGAGATTTACTTCGCTTTTCGATAAACACAACGACCTAGACGAAAAGATCGCCGAGATGCAAAAAGGCAATGTCTATAACGATGCCGAAGTGGATGCTCTAAAACGCGAGAAACTCAGACTAAAAGACGAAATCTACGCCTTTTTAGCCGAGTATAAAAAAGAAAATAATCTTTAATTTAATAGCGGCGGACGATTTGCGCCGCCGTTTTTACCTCAAATTTCATCTTTTTAACTATTTAAAAATATTTCTAAAAACTTTGTCAAATTTGACTCAAAATCAAAATAAAAAATCACTGCGACAACACTAAATTCATTCGTTAAATTTGAAATGCGATC
>NZ_CALKTQ010000119.1 GCF_937997465.1 uncultured Campylobacter sp.
TTTAACACGTCCTCGCCGCTTGCTTCGATATAGCCGTAGCCCGTATTTGCCTCCGCAGGCTTGATACTAAATGTAACCAAAAACCCCTGTTTCGCAAGCTCGTGCGCGCGCAAGACGCTGTTTTTATACGCCGCCTCATCTCTAATGAGATGATCACTCGGCGTTACGAAAACGATCTCCTCGGCCTTTAAGCTCAAACACGCAAGCGCGATCGCAGGAGCCGTATTTCTGCCAACGGGCTCGAGAAGAAATTTTACGCCGCGCGCGCCTAGAGCCTCAAGCTGATCAAGCGCCAAAAAATACTGCTGCTCATTCGAGACGACGAGCGTGCGCTCGCATAGCGGAAAATTTCGCTCGTAGCTCATCATAAAAAGCGAGCGGTCGCTGAAGAGGCGCACGAACTGCTTCGGCATAAGCGTACGGCTGATCGGCCACAGCCTCGTGCCGCTGCCGCCGCTTAGGATTAGATTAGTCATTTAGGCCGTCCTTAAATTCCTCATATTTTTTCTCGACGTAGCTTTTGATCTCGGCCTCAAATCTCTCTTTTGAAAATTTTAGAGCATTTTTTCTGATGGCTATAGGATCAAATTTATCTATATTTATTTCAAATTTATTAATTGCATCTATAAGCTCATGCACATTTTGATTATAAAAATAAACGCCTGTTTGCATGTCTACAATAGTCTCTTTTGTGCCGCCTCTTCCCAAGCAAATCACAGGTGTGCCACAAGCCTGCGCCTCAACTGGTGCTATACCAAAATCTTCTTCTGCCATAAAAACAAAAGCTTTTGCTCTGCTTACATAATTGCTGATAGCAATTTTATCCAAAAAACCTACAAATTCAATATTACTATTAGATAAGTTTTTTAAATACTCTCTTTGGCTACCATCGCCGACTATTATTAGTTTTTTATCTTTTAACACATTAAAGGCCTTCACAATTATATCAAATCTTTTATATGGTTCCAACCTACCAACACTAACATAATATGACTCCTTTTTTGTTTCTAATCCAAAACTATCAATATCAACTGGCGGATAAATTACTACAGAATCTCTCCCATACCTACTCTCAACCCAAGACTGAACAAACTTTGAGTTTGATATGATAAAATCAGGTTTTTTTGATGCCTCTATATCAAATTTTTGTAAATACGGTATTATAAATTTAAATATTCTTTTTATTCCGGTAAAGTATAAATTTCGTTCTTCCCATATATATTTCAAATTTCTAGCTTGAAAATAAGATATATGTAAAGCTCCTTGGGATGTTACATATTTTGAAATAGCATGCGAAGAGCTAATTATCAATTTAGTGTCTTGTGGTAATTTTATGCCTTTTATAAAATATGGAAACAAAGGTAAAAAATATCTAAATCTCTTACCAAATAAATTTAATAAAGTATGGTTGATTTTAGGGATATTTCCATTAAATGTTTTATCAAGATCCTCTTTGCACATTATATTCACAAGAGTGTAGCATTCATCAAATTTAAATATTTTATGCAAAGAATTAATGACGCGTTCCGAGCCTGCATATTTATCCAGCCAATCAACAACTAAAATTTTTTTCATATTAATCTCCATTTATCATGTATACTATTTCACAAATAATCAATTTCTTTTTATAATTTACCCATCCACATCCTTTTACTTTCAGAGTATATATAAGCCAATTCACGTCAATATAATATCACTTTCATCACGTTTTACTGTGAGCAATTAATTTTATTACAAACCAGAATTCTATTACTCCAAGGCTTAACTTTTTACAAAATCCACAACCTACAATTGGTATATAAATTATCTAAAACAATTTATTGACTTTTTTAAAAGCAATCCTAAAAAACCATATTGGCAAGATATTTGGTTGTAGATATCTTTATATTTTATAACTTATTTACTAAATTTATAATTTTCTGTGCCGATTTCTCCCAGCTGAATCGCTTAATATTTTCAAAACCTTTAGCGCGAAGTTTGTTTTGTAAATCCTTATTATCTATAACCAATTCTATCTTTGTTTCTATGTCATGAATATTTGTCGGATCAAAATACAAAGCACCGCTACCGCAAATCTCCGGCAAACTCGTAGTTTCCGAACACAATACCGGGCAACCACATGCCTGAGCTTCAATTGGTGGAATTCCAAAGCTTTCATATAATGATGGAAAAACAAAAGCGGTCGCATTCTGATAATAAGCCATTAAGATATTTTCATCATTAATTTGTCCGACAAATCTTACGTATTCGTTACTAGCTATATCGCTTGAACGAAATATTTTTTGATCGCAGCCGCCCACTATGTATAATAAAATTTTTTTGTTTTTACTATTAATGTTATTTATAGCTTCAATCAAATTTACTATATTTTTACTCTTAGAGACTGATCCAACATATAAAATATATTCTTCAATATTGCCATTAAAAATATTACTTACAATGTTATTTTTACTTCGAACAATATAACTATTATATACAACATCTATATTGCGATGTAAATTATATATATTTTTATAGTATGATAATATTTCCTGTTTCGTATAATTACTTACCGTAAAAATGAATTTACTATTTTTTATTATCAACGGAATTAGAAATTTATACATATTATGAAATAAAAAAGAATTCCATTCCTTATTTAAAAAAGACAAACTATGTATGACCGTAACTTTATTTTTATAGAATACTGGCGCCATATTGGCTAAATTTAATAACAATGGGCTCTGTCTCTTTACCAAAAATTCTGGTAATTCCAATTGTTCCCATAGATATCCTTGTAAATTTCCAATACAAATTACATCTAGCTCTTTTGCCACATCTATGTGAATTATATTTTTTGGAGCAACGAATCGAATATTATCTTTCAATATCCTTTTAAGCCACAATGAAATTTCAATTGCGAATCTTTGAACTCCAGTGATATTTTGAGTTAAAAACCTAGCATTCACAAACAGCATATCTTATACCTACAATAGAATATTTAATCCACATATATACCGATTTCCTTCAAAAAAAATTTTAAGATACAAAACCAAGAAAGTTTCTGCAAATCATATTCTTTACCATGGCTATATTTTATTGCATTGCAAAACTCGTCTTTTGTATTAACCAAATAAATTATACCACTCATATCTTTAATCTGCTCCCACTCCACGCTAACAACCTTTAATCCGCAAGCTAGATACTCATACATCTTTAGCGGATTTATACTATTTACTAAATCAGGATAATCCTTAACATTAAAAGGAATAATACCCACCTGCGAATTATATAAAAACGCGGGGATTTTATCATACGATATAGCTCCCAAAATATGCACGTTTTTTAGCTTTTTGAGTAAAGATAGATCTTTTTGCTCCGGACCTATTATAATAAAACTATAATTTGGCAAATTTTTAGCGCAGTAATACACTAAATCCACATCAAACCAATCATGTATTGCGCCTACGTAAATTACCCTAGGCTCAGGAATATCTTCAAGCTCCTGCGGCAAAGACCTATCTGCCGCTTTAAAGAAATCAAGATCAATGCCATTTGGCACATATTTCATTTTAGATTTATCTTTTATTTGATCGTATTTTTCTTTTAAATTTTTCGCTGTATAAATGACCGTATCCACCTTGTTCGCGATATTTATCTCGGCTTTAAACTGCGCATCAGAAACTGCATTAAAACCTTTTGAATAATCAGCTATCCTTAAAATCGATTTTTTATAAGTTATAGTATCTAGCAAAAAACCAAACAATGGGCTATCTAACCACAATATATCAACTTCGCCAAAACCCCGCTCCTTTATAAAATTTAGCAAATTCGGGCACGTAAAATTTTGCCAATTATTTAAAACAAAATTCGACGATAAAATCGGCTTATTTTGAGGAGTAAAAATGGAGCGTGGAACATAATAAAAAATACCGCCCGCGCTTTCGCCCCCTTTTTTATAAATTCTTTCCCGCTCTTTCAACTCGTTGCTATTTGCAAAAATTTTATGTATCGGCGAGATAGGATTTGAGATAAAAAGCACCTCATACCCTAGCTTTTCAAACGCCCTGGCATAGTGATGACTACCGACCTGAAATGGCGAAGTATAGTAATTTGCAACGGCCATTAAAACTTTTTTAGACATTTTTCATCAACTTCCCATATCCATTCGAATATAACTCAAATTTACTATAATAAAATTCCCTATTTGCCATATCGACAATCTCTAACCCGTTCTCTTTTATCTCAAATTTTCTAATAATTTTTACGCCTTTATATTCTGCGGCGAGGCTTATAAAATTTTCTCCAAAATCTATCACCTCGCATCTACACTCTGCAAACATTCCAAATAATCCTATCGCTCCCTCGCCCCAACTATTTTGTTCCAAATCGCCTATAATCGGCACGTTGTGTGCCTTGACACTTCTAAATTCATTTCTTCTGCCGGGGAGCGGCGTATAAAGATATGAACCTGGATCTCTTGCTATATCCAGCCCGTCTATCCACAGCTCGTAGCTCAGCTTATCGTTGTGCGTATGTCCGCCGTGACCCTTTTGCCCAAGCGGCGTAGCGCAGACGGCGAGGTAAAATTTGCTGGATTTAAAGATAAAA
Organism: uncultured Campylobacter sp.; assembly: GCF_937997465.1. Lineage (GTDB taxonomy): Bacteria > Campylobacterota > Campylobacteria > Campylobacterales > Campylobacteraceae > Campylobacter_A. The sequence goes on from NZ_CALKTQ010000119.1 coordinate 4,591, forward strand.
ATTCCGCTGTCCGGATAAAATAGTTTTTTGATCTCTTGCGAACTCGCAATTTTAAATTCCATGCTTTTTCGGTGCGGCAATTCGCTAAATTTCACGCCCGAAGCGACCTGGCTCTTATATGTTTTATCTCCTGTTTGCAGCGTGCGCCCGGCAAGAGATCGAGCAAAACTCCTCTCAAAGCGCATATCGTTTTTAAATATCTCGTCGTCAAAAATCCCGCCCATGCAGCTAATTAGCGCCGAGTGATTTAAGATATTTTCATCCCAAAACGGCTCGTTATCGCCCGCAAAGCCGCTTAAATTTAGATATTTTCGTACGGCCTGTTCGTTGCTCAAAAACTCGCCGTTTGGGCTAAATTTAAAAAATCTGCCGCTGTCGTTATCGCCGAATTGCGGCACTTCGCCGTTTGGCTTTGTAATGTCGGCAGTAAACCTGCCGATTTTATACAGCCTGTCTGCGAACCACTGCGGCAGCGCTATTTGTCCGTTTAAAATTTTAAATTCCTGCTCGTTTGGCGGCATGAGTTTTGGCTTTTTGCGCCAAAGCTTTGCGTCGTAATTTTTTAGCGATGAAATTTTTTCACTTTTTAGACCCAGTATCAGAGCCGTGGCATATGCCATTAGCTCACCGCCTAGACGGTGATAGCTCGTAGAACTCTCAAAATTGCCGCCGTCTTCGTAAAATTCCTTTTTCATTTCACAGGTTATCTCTTGCACGGCAAACGCCAGCCACGCGTCCGTCTCGCCGCCGCCGTCCAAATAAGCGCACGCAAATAGCAGGCCCACGATGTCGCTTAGATAGTGATTTGACGTAAGATGCGGCGAATATTCCAGATTATTTACGATATGAAGCGCATGCTCGTAGACGCTATTTGAAAAGGTCTGCTTGAAATTTTGATCTAAAATTCCGCCCTCATCCATCTGGCAAAACATATCGTAAGCCGCCAGCATATTAGCGACCCTGATGCTCACGTCCATCGTACAGGTCCAATTTACGCCCATTCTAGGCGGATTGTTGCGGATAAAATCTAAAATTTGGTTTTTAAATTCTTTTAAATTTTGCTCTTTCAGACTCGGATCCGCCATCGCAAAAATAGCAAGCTGCGGCATGTGCTGAAGCCTCGCAAGCTCCCACGGCACCTTTATATCGCTACCAGGTTTATGGGCTATGCGCTGATCTTTGTACCATTTTTTTTCATCCCACCGAAAGCCGCTTTTAAAATCCTTTTGCCAATCAATCGGCTCGTAGCCCTCTAGCGCGTTTGCGGGCGCTGCGACGTTCATATCGTATTTGTAGCCCTCAAGCCCGAGCGCCGCGCTATCATAGCTATTTTTCACCCACCCGCTACCGAGCAGATCAAATTTATGATCGATGTACATTTTGGATAGATATCTTGCGACATCCGGATCGATATTTGACAGGTAGAGTTCTTTTGTATTTATGTAGCTAGTTTTTATGATCGGAACATTAAAATTTGTGCGGGCACCCTTTTTCATATATGTCCACTTTTGAATGCGATCATTAATCTTTTTAAATACCTTAAAAAATATTTTTTTAATCACCTCTCCAAAACCAATAACTTTTATCTTTTTAAAATAGTATGATAACATCATTTTGCTATACCTATAAATGACTTTTTAAGCACGAAGGATAGTCTCAGCGCATATAATATAAACAGCAACAAACATATAAAAATTTTATCCAACATTCTAAAATCATAAAAACTCTTTAAAAAAAAGATTATACATGGGATAATTAGTTGAACACAAAAAGGCAAGTAGCCTATAAAAAATTTTGGCTTTATCATTTTTGCAACAATTAAAAAAGATAAAAAATTTACGAACGAAATAAATGCAACAGAATAAATAAGTATTAAAAAATTAGAAAAATAAGAGCTTATGGTTAATGTAGCTATAGAAAGAGCACATACAGAAATTTCTATATAAGAGCAATACTGATTTTTGCTAGAAATATTTATATTTAAAGCCAATATTCTGGAAATAATATAAAAATACCCACTAATCAAAAAAGCCAACAGAGAATTTTTAAATTCTATATACTTTGCGCCGGCGAATATTGATATAATCTGTTCAGAAAATATAATAAAAATGGACATTAAAAAACCAAATAATAATATTATTATAAAAAACATTCTTTGGTAAGATATGAAAAAATTATTATCGGCATAATGCTTAAAAAACTTTTGTGAAAAAAACAAATAAAAAGGCTCAAATAATAAAAATAACATTGATGCCATTTTTTGATAGACAAAAAATGTGCCAATCAAATTTTGATTAAATGAAAAAATATTCATGATGATTTGTGGTGCAAAAGAGGTTAAATATACACAAAGATTTCCAGGTAATATTTTTAATGAAAAAGCGGATATCTCTCGAATTATATTAAAATCTATACAAAACCTCCACCGCCTAACAATTAAGATACATACTGTAATATATGAAAAAAGCATAGAATATATAATATATTTTGAATCTATTGAATTATTAAAAATACTTTTTAATAAGAAAAAGTAAAAAACAGTAAAAATAACTTTTAACGCAACAATTATGCCATAATGGAAATCTTGTTCTAAGAATCTTTTTTTACATTGCATTAGATATAATATAACATCAAAAAATGATAACAATATAAAAGCGAAAAATAGTAAAAAATCTAAATTTAAGAAATATTTTAAGATAGCGATAAAAATAAAGCCAAACGCGATATGCAATATAAAAGTAAAATTTATAATGCTAAAGAAAAGCTTGTCCTGTTTTATATTATCATTATATTCATAATAATACTTTGTGTATCCGGATTTTATCTCTAATGAGCAAAAAAAGGATGCGAAGGTATAAACTATTATATACATATTATATCTTCCCATTTCGCTCACACTAAAATAATGTGCCAAATATGAGAAGAATATTACATTCGTCCCTTTTTCGAGGATTAAAAAAAATATATATATCGATACTGTTCTAAAAGATCTATTTAACATTTCTCTATGCAGACTCTGTATTGTATTTTTTATCTTCTTCAATTAAATCTTTTGTATATCTTTTAAATTTCATTATGCTATTAATATATTTAAGCAAAATATATAGTTTATATTTAAATGGCTTAATTGGGAATTTCCACATATAACCCACTTTCATAACCGAACCAAATCTCTCTTTAAATCTTTGCACTCCAAATATTGAGCTATCTTTTTTTACATTAATTCTAGCTCCCACAAAAACATATTCATCAAGACCTTTTGCTTTCATATCATTGATAATTTGCCAATGCATTAATGTTAAGGCTCCCTGATGGGGTTTTTCAATACTACCGCCATACAAATAATACGCTTTTTTATTATCCAATCCAATAATAGCGCCGCCTTGAGCTATTCCGTCATATTCTGATACATAAAATTCTAAATTAGCACCCACTCCTCTTAGTTCATTATCTATACTTTCTGATGCAGACTCAAAACCACGCCTTAGCATAGTACAATCTATCATATTTAAAGTATCGTTTTTGTATTGAATGCCTTTATTGATTTGCACACCATCTCTTTGGGCTTTGTTTATGGCATTTCTATGTTTTTGATGCATATTTTTAAAGAGAACATCTTTATCCTGAAGTAGATTTACTGGCAAAGAACCGAATTTACAATATATAGCATCATCAGGAACCGTATTAAAAACAACATTACTAGGCGCTCTTAATATAAAATCAACATATTTTAATTCTTTCGCTATTTTTTCTATAACTTTATTTAAAAAAAATTTTTCATCATCCAATGCTATATTATTTTTTAGATATATTGTTTCAGAGGGAAAGATCATATATCTAAAAAATAACTTTTTACAAATAAAATACGGTAAAATAAAATTATCGTCCACAAACCATCCATAGTCATTTGACTGAGCAGACAAGTACTCTTTACTAGAAAACAAATTTAAATCTTTATTGTTATATTCCTTCAAAATTCTTATCATTTAACTTTCCTTATATACTTTATACTTTCCTATTTTTAAATCATTAAAAAGCCATCTATTATTTTTCATAAAGCCTTCATAAATTTCTTTAGTTTGTATGTTTTGTAAATATCTA
>NZ_CALKTQ010000120.1 GCF_937997465.1 uncultured Campylobacter sp.
TGATTTTGAGAGCATGCGCGACGATACGCACGATTTTCATGAGGCGTATTCGCTAAAATTTAAGAGCGACGACGGTGCTCTAGCGGGGGCGGATCTGGCATTTTTAGATGATGAGCTAAGACGGCTAGAGAGTCAAAACGCCGCAAAAACGGAGCAAAAGCCAATCGGCACAGCTAAATTTAACCAAAACAGCGCGTCGCAAACGGCTACTTTTGGCGAGCCACCCTTTGATCCTGATGATGTGAGCGAGATGTTTAGCGAAGCGGCGGACTATGGCTACGGCCTTTTTGAGCAAGACGCAAGCGAGCCTGCAAACGCCGACGTAAGACAAGATTTAGATATGTCAAATTTAAGCGGCGACGAGTTTCAAAGCGAGGCAAATTTAAACGCTCAAAATCCTACGTCAAATTTGGTCGCAAAAACCCAAACCGATCCTAAAGCCACAAAAAATCAAGCAGTTTTAAAAGAAGCCAAACGACTATTTGGAGAGCCTGAAATTTTGGAGATTTGAGGGGTTTGATTCGGCTCTAAATTCGCGGGCAAGTTTTATTGCCTTTGTTGTGGCGCGACCGTCAAAGCGTGGAATAATGGGCTAAGTGCCGATCAGAAAAAGCGCCTTGAACGCGAGTTGAAAATAGGCGTGAGTTTAGGCGAGACTACGCCGATGTTGGCGCAAAGAATAGCGCAGGCTTTACAAAAAAACAAACGCGATGCCACTGCGATAGCATTAACCGGAGCGGGCGCAATAGTAAGCGAGATCCGTCAAGCCTTTTTTGAAGCAAACGACGACGTAATAAAATGCTACAAATATCAAGCCACGCTAGATACTCGCACGTCAGAGCTATGTAGAGCCTACGACGGGCTAATCTGGGATAAAGACTACAAGCCTATCGGGCACGACTTCCCGTTTCGCAAGCCCCGCGTAAATACTCATTTTAATTGCCGCAGCACCATAATACCGGTAACCAAAAGCTGGGATGAACTAGGCGTCGAGGGGATGGACGATGCGCCCAAAGGAACAAGGTCGTCTATGAATGGCTACGTGCCGCAGGATATGAGCTTTAACGACTGGCTAAAAACCCAAAGCCCCGAAACGATAGAAAAGACGCTGGGTAAAGGTAGAGCCGAGCTATTTATGCAAGGCAAGATTACTATGCGGGATTTGATAACGCAGCAGGGGCGGAGCTTAAATTTAGAGGATTTAGCAAAGAAAAAGACGATTAAAAAAGCTTTCACGGAAGACAATATTACTGTAGGAGAAATGGAGACCATTAAAGCGTGGAGTAGAGACAGCAAAGAAATCCGCGCATACATGACCGGTACGCTAAAAGAAGAATTATCACAAGACAAAAAAGAGGATTTTGATAGTTTTATTAACTTATTCAATAAATACGAAAGCAATGTAAAAAAAGGAACAGACATATATAGAGGCATAGGTTTTAACGAGCCAGAAGTATACGAAAATAGCGTATTTTCAAAGTTAAAAGTCGGTGATGAATATTTCGATAAAGCCATTTCTAGTTTTTCGCTAGAGCAAAGTGTGGCCAAGCAATTTAGCGAACATCGCGGAGGATATAAGCAAATTATATTAAAAACAAAATCGCGCGGTAGAGAATTTGATTTGACTAGTTTTTCGGAATTTGACGATGAATTTGAGGTGATTATAGGCGGAGGGGACAAATTTAGAGTAATCGATATAAAAGAAGAGACAATAAAAGGCGATAGCGTTACGGTAATTTATTTAGAGTAGCAATGTCTGCGCCACTCCTTGACACAATTAAAAAAGAATTTTTTATCGTTTTCACACTCTTTATCAAATGTTTTTCTAGCATCATCGTCTTTGTAATTTAGCCCGTTTTTCTCTGCCCAATAATAATAGGCTCGACGTGCCTCTTTCCAGTCTACTTCACCATCGTTAATAATATTTTCTATTTCTTGGCCCATATCCTATCCTTTTCTTTTATTATACCACTTTTTCACCAAACCAACTCCGTTTAAAATTTAAGTTACTATTCTATCAAAGGCCGTGCCTTAAATTTAACTCTTGTGGAGGATAGGATGGATATTGAGGAGCTAAAAAAGCAAGTCAGTGATTTGCAAGCAGAAAAAGAAGCGATGAACGCTAAGAACAAAGAACTTTTAAGCAAGGTAAAAAAATTAAAAGCTAAAAAACGCTAATGATTGCTCATGCCCGCAAAGCGGCGGACAGCAAAAGCTAAAGGTAAATTTGAAAGGCCGCGTTAAATTTTGGTGTTCAAATAGCCGTCGCTGGCATAAATTTAAGCGGCGACGGTTTGTAAATTTATAAAATTTAGAGTATTTTAAAGTAGGTCGGCGAGCCGAAACGACTCGCGCAAGGGTTAAATTTACCTAAAAACACAACTTCACTATTCGTTTAATATCGAAAGCAGCTCTTTATTGTCCTTGGTTTTTAGCATCTTGGCGTATAAAAACTTAAGCGCCTCTACGTCGTCCATCGTCGCGATCGCCGAGCGGATGGCCCAGATCTTTTGCAGTTCGTCGGGTTTTTGCAGTAGTTCTTCTTTTCTGGTGCCCGACTTTAGTACGTTGATGGCCGGGTAAATTCGGCGGTCTGAGATGTTGCGATCTAGTACGATCTCGCTGTTGCCCGTGCCCTTAAACTCCTCAAAAATTACCTCGTCCATACGAGAGCCCGTGTCGATGAGCGCGGTAGCGATGATGGTGAGACTGCCGCCGTGTTCGATATTTCGCGCCGCACCAAAAAAGCGCTTAGGTTTATGCAGGGCGTTTGCGTCCACGCCGCCGGTTAACACCTTACCGCTTGGCGGAGTTACGGTGTTATACGCGCGCGCTAGGCGGGTGATGCTATCTAGCAGGATGATGACGTCCTTGCCCATTTCTACGAGGCGTTTGGCCTTTTCGATGACGAGTTCGGCGACGCGCACGTGGTTCATCGCAGGCAGGTCAAACGTCGAGCTAAACACTTCGCCCTTTACGCAGCGCTGCATATCGGTGACCTCCTCGGGGCGCTCGTCCACGAGCAAGACCATGAGATGCGACTCCGGGTGGTTGCGCGCGATGCCGTGGGCTAGCTCTTTCATGAGTTCGGTTTTACCGCTTCTTGGAGGGGCGACGATGAGGCCGCGTTGACCCTTGCCAAGAGGCGTAAAGAGATCGAGCACGCGGCCCGTTAGTTTCATTGGATCATATTCGAGGCGAAGTTTTTCCGTCGGGAAAAGCGGGGTTAGGTTGTCAAATAGAGGGCGCTCCTTAGCCTCGATTAGCGGCATATAGTTTAGCGCTTCGATTTTTAGCAGAGCGTAGTATTTTTCCTGATCTTTGGGTTCGCGCACTTGACCCGTCACGATGTCACCCACGCGCAGGGCAAATTTGCGAATTTGAGAGTTTGAGACGTAGGCGTCGTTTGAGCTGTCGCTGAGGTTTGCGTCTACCGAGCGCAAAAAGCCGTAGCCCTCGCTCGTGATCTCTAAAATGCCCGTGAAAAGTATAAATCCGCCTTGTTTTGTTTGGGTTTTTAGGATCTCAAATATCAAATCTTGTCTGCGAAATTCGCGCGGATTCTCGACGCCCACGCTGTTTGCGATGGCGATGAGCTCCTCTAGGCTAAGAGTTCTTAGCTCTTCGATTTTGTGTCCGTCGACGGGGATGTGAGTGCGCGAGTTTTGGTGTTTTTTCGTGGTTTTTTGACTTTCCTGCGCAGAATTTGCAGGCTGGGTCGCGTTATTTTCCATTGTGTCCTCTTTAAAATTACGGAATAATTTTGTAGATAAATTTAAGTTTCAAAAGAAGTTTTGAAAGTCGCATTTTATAAAATTTTGGCTTTGATGTCAAGAAGTGATATAATCTCGCCAAAAATGAAAAGGAATCTCAAAATGATGGATTTTAAAGACGGCAAGCGCGAAAAAACGATAATAAAAACCGCGCTTATCGGTATAGTTACAAATTTTTTCTTAGCCGGAACGAAAATTTTTATCGCCATGGTCTCAAACTCGGTCGCGTTGATATCAGACGCCGTAAATAACCTTAGCGATGCGGGCTCAAGTATTATCACGATATTTGGCTCAAAACTAGCTAGCAAAATGCCCGACGAAGACCACCCCTACGGCTACGGCAGGACCGAGTATATCGGCGGTCTTATAGTCTCGGTCATCGTGCTGATGCTTGGATTTCAGTTTCTAAAAACTTCTATCGAAAATATCTTCGCGCCCGAGCCCACCAGCTTTACGATGCCGTTTTTGGCGTTTTTGTTCTGCGCGATATTCGTCAAATTTGCGCTCGGATTTTACTACAAAAAGATCGGCAAACAGACCAAATCTATCTCGCTTAGAGCCGTCGGCCAGGAGGCTCTGGGCGATGCGATCATCTCGTGCGTGATCCTCGTCTCTGCTGCGCTGTCGTACTTCGCCGACATCCAGATAGACGGCTACGCTGGCGCTTTGGCGTCGTTTTTTATTATCGTAAACGGCGTACTTTTGATAAAAGAAACCTTTGATAAAATCATCGGCCAGCGCGTCGAAAAGGAGATCAGCGACGAAATTTACGCCGCCGTAAATCGCTGCGAGATCGTGCGCGGCGCATACGATTTGATCCTTCATAACTACGGCGCGCAGCGATACGTGGGCTCGGTAAACGTAGAGATAGACGAGCATTTGCCGCTTAGCGAGGTTTCGCAGAGGCTAAACGAGCTTCAGATCGAGATTTATAAAATTTACAGGATTTACCTCGTTTTTGGCGTTTATAGCGTGAATTTGGGGCAGGATGAGAGCCACACCTGTGTGGCAAATTTTCTCTCGGAGTTTAGCAGCGTGCGCGGATTTCACGCATTTTTCATCGATAGCAAGAAAAAGAGCGTGAGGTTTGACGTGGTGGTCGATTTTGCCGAGAAAAATCTAGGCGAACTGCGCGCCCAGATCGAGCGCGAAGTCGCGCTAAGCTTTCCAGGATATAAAATTTTCATCGTGATAGATAGGGAGTTTGCGTGAAATTTGGGGCCAAATTTAGCTACCGGGCGGGGCTTTCGCTGGCTTTTTGGAGCGCAAATTTAAGCGACGATTACGCTATAATCATAAAAATTTAAAGGATAAAGCATGAACAAATTTATTTTCGCTTCGCTGGCTTGTGCGCTCTGCTACGGTGTGGCGTTTGGCTTTGATTTAATGGGGTTTATTAAAGATACTATAGGTATCGAAAGCGGGGTTGCGGCGGGCTTTAGCAGGGATGATCGACGAGAGGTCATCAAAGACGACACTTATAAACTAATGTGGCAAGACGGCGAGGAGATATATCAAGGTACTTACGACGAGGCGGTAGAATATTGCGAAAATTTGACCTTCGCGGGCTTTGAGGACTGGCGGCTACCTACGTTAAACGAGCTTTTAAGCATCACGGACGATACTAGGTTTGAGCCCGCTATAAACGAATCCTTTAAAAACATCGCATACGAGACGAACGTCAAAGGCGAGAAAATTTACGACCAGTACTGGAGCTCTACCAGGTATGCCTACGGCTCGTCTAATGCGTGGCTCGTGTCTTTCAGGTTCGGTGACGCTTACTGGAGCGGCGTTTCTTATCGCAACTTCGTGCGGTGCGTTCGGGACTATTGATTTTTGAAAATTTAGACTAAAGGAAAAAGTATGAAAAGATATATAGTCGCTTCTTTGCTACTCTGCGGCCTACTAAACGCAGAGGCGTTAAGTCCTACGTGCTACCGAGATAACGATAAAAACGTAGTGGTATGTAGCGACAAAAAGCTGGGAAGACTAATGTGGCAAGATGAGAATCAAAATTTTAAAGGAACGTGGGAGCAGGCGCAGGAATACTGCAAGCTAGTAAACCTAGCCGGATACAAAGACTGGCGGCTACCTACGAGAGTGGAGCTACTAAGCATAGCGGATAAGAGTAGGTATGACCCCGCTCTAAATACCGCTTTTAAATACATAGCAGACTCCGACTATCCATGGTACTGGAGCCAGACTATATACGCCAGCTTCTCGTCTGGCGCGTGGGTCGTGGATTTCAGGGACGGCGGTGCTAACTGGGGCGGCGTTTCTAGTCGCTACTTCGTGCGGTGCGTGAGAAACGATTGATTTGGCGGGTTATGCGCCTTAAATTTGTTTTTTATAGTTAAATTTGAGGCTGAAATTTGATGAGCCGAATTTTATTTAAACTTGCGACTCGTAAATTTTGCGAGGCCAAAATTTATGAGCGTTAAAAATTTGCTCGTAAATTTGCCGGCGTTTTTAAGATGCGGGTTTTGGCTAAATCCGGTCAAATTTATGGTTACGTCTATGCGTGAGCAAAATCTGTCAAATTTGCCGTCAAATTCGGGCGCAAGCAAAATCCGCGCCAAAGCTTGCAAAATCAAGCGAGGCTTTAGAAATTTTACGTATAATCTAAAATCTTAAAACGAAAGAAAAAAGTAATCGATGGGCAAATTTAAGTGCGCGCATTGTAGGGGCGAATTTGAGCGCGAGGCGCTGATAGAACGCGGCGGGGAGCTGTTTTGCTGCGAGGGGTGCGCGGGAGTTTACGAGATACTTAACGCAAGCGGGCTAGGTGAGTTTTACGAAAGGCTTGGTAAAACTACGCTAAATCCTGCCCGGGGCGCAAAAAACGCGGCGCAAAAGTCGCAAGAGGACCTCGCGGCTGTTTATCAAAACTACGTCAAAAACGAGAACGGATTTAATAAAATCTCGCTCATCATCGAGGGTATCCACTGCTCGGCTTGTATCTGGCTAAACGAGAAGGTTTTATTTGCACAGAAGGGAATTTTAGAGGTAAATATAAACTCGGTTAATAACAAAGCCCTCATCGTCTGGGACGAAAAAGAGATAAATTTGGCCCAAATTTTCGCCCTCGTCCGCTCCATCGGCTTTGAGCCCTACCCATACGACGCGCAGGCTCAGGAGCACAGGCTCGCTCTGCAAAAGCGCGAGTTTTACGCGAGGCTGCTGGTGGGCATTTTTTGCACGATGAACATCATGTGGCTGGCCGTCGCGCAGTACGGCGGCTACTTCACGGGCATGCGCGCCGACGTGCGCTCTATCATAAATTTCGCCGAATTTATCCTCGCTACGCCGGTGCTTTTTTATACGGGAAGCGGGTTTTTTAGGGGCGCTTGGGCGGCACTAAAAAACAAAACGCAAAATATGGATAGCCTCATCGTTACGGGCACGCTAGCAGCTTATATTTTCTCGATATACTCGATGTTTTCGCGGCAAGGAGAGGTGTATTTTGACTCGGTTGTGATGATAATCACTTTCGTATTTATCGGCAAATATCTGGAAATTTTAAGCAAGAAAAAAGCCGCCGACACGCTCGATAATCTAAACTCGCTAAATTTAAACTCAGTTAGCGTCAAAAACGGCGACGAAATAACTCTAAAAAGCGCGCAGGAGGTGAGGGTGGGCGAGCTCGTGGTCGTGAGAGCTGGCGAGCGCGTGCTGCTAGACGGCATCGTTATCAGCGGCGCGGCGAGCTTTGATCTATCTAGCCTTAGCGGCGAGAGCGCGCCCGCGTATCTGAGCGCGAAAGAGGGCGAAAACGAGATAAAAAGCGGCTCTGTGTGCGTGGACGGTACGCTGGTTTATGAGGTCGGCGCCGTGTTTAGCGAGTCGGTGCTGGCGCGTATCATAAATCTGCTCGAAACCGCCGCAGCCAAAAAGCCGCGTATTCAGGCGCTCGCAGACGCTATCGCGGCTAGGTTTTCGGCTGCTATCACGGCGCTGGCTCTAGCTACGTTTGCGTTTTGGTTCTGGCGAACGGGCGAGCTCTCCGCCGCGCTCATCGTCGCGATCTCGGTCGTGGTGATCTCGTGCCCCTGCGCGCTGGGGCTTGCTACGCCCGTTAGCACGCTCGTTGCGCTTGGAGCGGGCTTTAGGCGCGGGATACTTTTTAAAGAAACGCGCATCATCGAAAGCCTCGCCAAATGCGATACGGCCGTGTTTGATAAGACCGGCACGCTCACGTCGGGGCGGCTTAAGGTGAGTAAATTTACGCACGCGGGCAAATTTGACGCAAGCGCGCTTTTTTCGCTGGTTAGCGGCTCGGATCATCCCGTTAGTCGCGCCGTCGGCGAGTACCTGCGCGCAAATTTTAAGGATTTAAAACTTTTAGAGTTAGGCGGCTTTGAAAATATCGCAGCACGCGGCACGCAGGCTAAATTTGGCGGCATAAATCTAGCGGGCGGGAACGAAAAATTTATGCGCGAGCTTGGGCTTTATAACGGCGAAGCCGTGCGTGGCACTTGTTATTTTTTTGCCGAGGGCGGGCAGATCGCGGCGGTATTTGAGCTAGAAGAGAGCCTAAAAGATGGCGCCAAAGAGTGCGTAGCCGCGCTAAAAAACGCCGGTATGCGCGTAGCGATGCTAACGGGCGATAACGAATACGCCGCAAAGCGCGTAGCAGAGGGGCTTGGCATCGAGGGAACGGTCGCAAACGCTCTGCCTACGGACAAGGCCGCCTACGTAGAGAGAGTTGCGCAGCAGGGGCGAAACGTGCTGATGATAGGCGACGGGATCAACGACGCCGCCGCGCTAGCGCTCTCAAGCGTGGCCGTGTGCATGGGCAGCGGAGCGGCCGTGAGTATCGCAAAAAGCGACGTCGTGCTAATGAGAGATGACCCAGCCTCGCTAGCGGCTGCTGTAGCGCTCGCGCGCAAAACCTACTGCATCGTGCGGCAAAATTTGGCCTTTTCGCTCGTTTATAACGCCGTGACGATACCGTTAGCTATGGCCGGCTACGTAGCGCCGGCAGTGGCCGCGCTATCGATGTCGCTAAGCTCGGTCGCGGTCGTGCTAAACGCGATGCGGGCTAGGAGCGAGCGATGAGCGGGGCGGTCGTGGCGATGATGATCGGGGTCTCGACGCTGCTAGGCGCATGCGGACTGGCGGCGCTGCTGTGGGGGCTCAAAACCAGGCAGTTTGACGACGAGCGAAAGTTTTTGGACGGGACGAAATTTGACGACGAAGACGCGCTAAACGACGCCTATGAGCTGGAACTGCGTCGTAAAGAAAAGGGCTATAAGTCGCCTGAGTGAGTATTTTTGTTTAAATTTAGCAGAAATCGTGCGGGCAAATTTGACGGATAGTGGGTTTAAATTTGAGCGGATAAATTTGCGCAAGAATTTGAAGCAGAGCAAATTTGGAGCTAAATTTGCCGCTTTAAAACTACTCTATAAGGTAGCAAATCTGAGTGAAAATTTTAAAAAGTGGCTTAAAATCGATCTAGTCAGTGCGACTACGGCAAATTTGACGTTTGTGCGGCTAAAATCGGTGAGCGAGGGTTAAATTTCATTCAAGGGTTTGGTTGTGTAGCGGCGTCAAATTTGACTCAAATTTTGCGAGCCTTTGCGCCTATTAAAATTATTCTTTCTAAATAGTGGCAAAAGCTCAAATTTAAAGTCAAATTTGAGCCAGTCGCGGGATTTTTGAGATTTTTGCAGAGATCGTTTGAAATCTACTCGTAAAGATTATTTTAAGCTATCGATATACTCGCTAACCGCCGTCATATCCTCGTCGCTTAGGTTTTTGGCGTGTAGTTGCATGACCTTGCCCATGCCGAAGTTGTTGTTTGAGCCGTCTTTGTAGCCCTGTAGCGCTTTTATGCGGTCTTCTTTGCTAATGCTAGTTAGCGCAGGCACTTTGTTTGCGTATTTTACGTCCGCTTTTTCGCCGTGACAGGCTGAACATTTTTTGTAAATAGCTGCGCCGTCGGCCGCAAGTAGAGATAAATTTAGCGCCAAAACGGCGGTTGCAATGTGATAGATTTTCATCTTTCGTCCTTTTTGATAGAAATTTAGACGAGATTATAGCCCTAAAAGCTTAAAAGAAAAGAAATTTTATAAAAAAGTTACTAAAATGAAGCGCGAAATGAAAAGCAGAGAAAAATCGGCGGAAAAAGTTCCGCCGAAAAGGGTTATTTTAGAGTAGGGATGTACTCTGAAAGAGCGGCGATATCCTCGTCGTTAAGACCTTTTGCTAGAGGTTTCATCATTGCAGAAGACTTAAATTTATCCAAGCTGCCCTCTTTGTAGCCTTTTAAAGCCTCAGCGATCTCTTCTTTTGAAAGCGTGTTAAGCGCAGGAACTTTATTTAGATACACTTTTTCCGCTTTCGGTCCGTGACAGGCTGCGCATTTTTTGTAAAGAGTTGCGCCGTCAGCGGCAAATAGGCTGCCTGCTAGCAATGCGGCTGCACCTGAAACAATGATAAGCTTTTTCATTTTCAATCCTTTTTGATAAAATTGTAGGCGTATTATAGTCTTAAAAGCTAAATTTTACATTATTTTTTTATATTAGTTTATACTGCGGCGCGGACGGCGATTTTCATTTAAATTTAGCTTTTTTTTGTATAATTTTCGACATGGATAAAACAGGGTTTAAAACGGCGTCCAAAAAGGCGCTATTTCTTGATCGCGACGGCGTGATAAACGAGGATGCGGGCTATGTTTATAGACGCGAGGATTTCGTTTTTAAAGATGGCATTTTTGAAGCCTTACGCAAATTTGCGCAGGCAGGCTACGCGCTAGTCGTGGTGACGAATCAATCAGGCATCGGGCGAGGCTACTACACGCTAGAGCAGTTTGACGAGCTTTGCGGCTTTATGCTGGGCGAGTTTGAAAAAGAGGGCGTAAAGATAGAGAAAATTTACTTTTGTCCGCATGCTCCGGAGGCTGATTGCCTTTGCCGTAAACCAAAGCCGGGCATGCTGCTAAATGCCGCAAATGAGCTAAATATCGACCTTGCGCGCTCAATCATGATAGGCGACAAGGATAGCGACGTGCAGGCCGGGCAGAGTGCCGGCGTCGGGATAAATTTAAAGCTGGACGACCAGCTAAAAAGCGTGGCTGAGGCGCTAGAGTTTTTAAAAAAAGAAGGAAAAATATGAAGGATATAAAAAAGGTCGTGATAACGGGCGCAGCGGGCTTTATCGGCTCAAATTTGGCGCATTATTTTGATGAAAATTTAAAAGACGTAGAAGTGCTCGCCGTGGATAAATTTAGAAGCGACGAGAAATTTAGCAACGGTAATCTAAAAAGCTTCGGGCATTTTAAAAATTTGCTCGGCTTTTCGGGCGAAATTTACGAGGGCGACATAAACTGCGCTAAAACGCTAGCTATGATCGAAAAATTCGCCCCCGACGCGATCTATCACGAGGCGGCGATCTCGGATACCACGGTAACCGAGCAAGGCGAGCTAATGAGGACTAATCTAAATAGCTTTAAAGATCTGCTAGATATCTGCGAAAAAACGGGCGCGCGCATGATATACGCAAGCTCGGGCGCCACATACGGCAACGCAAAAAGCCCGCAAAGAGTGGGCGAATGCGAAGCGCCAAATAACGTTTACGGCTTTTCAAAGCTAAAAATGGACGATCTAGGACGAAAATACGCCAAAAAAGGCGTAGCGGTCGTGGGGCTTAGATATTTTAACGTCTACGGCGCTAGGGAGTTTTATAAAAACAAGACCGCCTCGATGGTGCTGCAGTTTGGTCTGCAAATTTTGAGCGGGAAAAATCCGCACCTCTTTGAGGGTAGCGATAAAATAAAGCGCGACTTCGTCTATATAAAAGACATCGTGCAGGCAAACTTGCTCGCTCTAAACGCTGCTAGCGGCGTGTATAACGCAGCTACCGGCACGGCAAGAAGCTTCCAGGAGATAGTAGATATCTTGCAGCGAGAGCTGGGATCGAATTTGCCTTGCGAATACATCCCAAACCCATACGCGCGCTCATATCAGTTCCATACGCAAGCCGACATCGAGCCGACTAAAAAGGCGCTGGGATACGAGCCTAAATTTAGCCTAGAAGAGGGCATAAAAGACTACGCAGCCGAGATAAAAAGGATATACGAGGAAGAGATAAATGCGTGAAGTACGTGCTTTAGTCGCGGGCGATCTGATGCTCGATCACTATATCTGGGGCAGCTGCGAGCGTATCTCGCCCGAAGCCCCCGTGCAAGTGGTAAAGATAAAAAACGAAACCAAACGCCTAGGCGGAGCGGGCAACGTGGTGCTAAATTTGCTCTCGCTAGGCGCAAAAGTTGGCGTCATGAGCGTGCTAGGCGACGACGAGACGGGCGACGAGATAGAGCGGATATTGTGCGAGCAGGGCGCTAGGGCTGAGTTTATAAAAAGAGAAAAAGGGCGCATGAGCTCGATAAAAAGCCGCGTGATGGCGACGCATCAGCAAGTCGTGCGCATAGACAAAGAAAGCGTCGAAGCCGTAACGTGCGAGGACGAGCTGGCGGCAAATTTCGCCCGCGCGCTAGAGAGCTACGACGTCGCGCTGCTATCGGACTACGGCAAGGGCGTGCTGACGCCTGCGCTGTGCCAAAAGCTGATAAAGGCATGCGCGGATGCGGGCAAACCCGTGCTCATCGATCCAAAGGGCGCGGACTACTCGAAATATAAGGGCGCTACGCTGCTAACGCCAAATAAAAAAGAGGCGGGCGAGGCCGTGGGCTTTAAGATAGAAAACGACGAGCAGCTTTTTACCGCGCTAAATTTGCTAAAAAACGAGCTAAATTTGACCCATTCGCTTATCACGATCTCGGAGGAGGGCATCGCGCTTTTAGAGGACGGGCAGGCGGTTAAATTTCCGGCTCTGGCAAAAGAGGTCTTTGACGTCACGGGCGCGGGAGATACGGTGCTAGCGACTCTGGGCGTGATGCTGGGTGCGGGCGAAGGTATCAAAAAGGCGATCGAGACGGCAAATTTAGCCGCTGCGGTCGTCGTGGCTAAGGTCGGCTCGGCCCCGGCTAGCTTTGAGGAGATAAACGAACTCGTGCGCCGTAAAAACGCTGCCGGCTTTGAGGAGAAAATCAAAAGTGCGGACGAACTAGCCGCGACGCTGGCAAATCGCGGCGAAAAACGGCTAGTTTTTACAAACGGCTGCTTTGATATCCTGCACGCGGGACATGTGAGCTATCTGGCTAAAGCGCGGGAATTCGGCGATATACTAGTCGTCGGGCTAAACTCCGACGCCTCGGTGCGCGCGCTAAAGGGCGACACTCGCCCCGTAAATTCGCAGACTGACCGCGCTACCGTGCTGGCGGCGCTTGGGGCGGTTGATTACGTGACGATATTTGACGAGCTAACGCCTCTAAATTTGATCGAAAAGCTGCGTCCGGATGTGCTCGTCAAGGGCGCGGACTACGAAGGTAAAGAAGTCGTCGGCAGCAACGTCGTAAAAGACGTGCGGCTAGTGGAGTTCGTAGCGGGCAAAAGCACGAGCGCGACGATAAAAAGGATAAAAAATGAAAACTGAAGATATGATAAAAAGCGAGCTAGAGGGACATCTAGCCACTATCAAGGCGACCTTTGCGCTGGAAGCGGATATCAAAAAAGCCTGCGAAACGGCGGTAGCGACGCTAAAGGCGGGCGGTAAAATTTTACTTTGCGGAAACGGCGGAAGTGCTGCAGACGCGCAGCACATCGCAGCCGAACTAACGGGTCGCTATAAAACCGAGCGTGGCGCGCTAGCTGGCATAGCTCTAACGACCGATACTTCCGCGCTCACGGCGATCGGCAACGACTACGGATATGAGTTTGTTTTCTCGCGTCAGCTAGAAGCTCTGGGCCGCGAGGGCGATCTGCTCATCGCGATCTCTACTAGCGGAAACAGCGGCAACGTCGTAAAAGCGCTCGAGCTCGCGCGAAAAATCGGTATCAAAACCATCGGTCTAAGCGGCCGCACGGGAGGCACTATGAACGAGCTTTGCGAGCTAAATTTGGTCGTGCCGTCAAACGATACGCCGCGCATCCAAGAGATGCATATCATGATAGGGCATATCATCTGTCAAGCTATCGACGATGCGTTTTAGGCTAAATTTAAAATCATTTGCGGCGGCGGAGTCAAATTCGGCTCGCCTAGCCGCTCTCTAACTCCGCCTAGCGCGCAAGCAAATTTAACTACCCATGAAAACCCAAACTCCCGCCTACGCCGTCATCGATCTAAAGTCCTTCTACGCCTCGGTCGAGTGCGTGGAGCGAGGGCTTGATCCCTTTGGGGCGAATTTAGTCGTCGCCGACGTTAGTAGAGGCGAAGGTAGCGTATGCTTGGCCGTTAGTCCCGCGCTAAAGGCGCTCGGCGTAAAAAACAGATGTAGGCTGTTTGAAATACCTAAAAATATCAAATATATAATCGCGCCGCCCAGGATGCAGTTTTACATCGACTACGCGGCTAAAATTTACGGCATCTACCTAAAATACGTCGCCAAAGAGGACATCTACGTCTACTCCATCGACGAGGCGTTTATCGACCTTACTTCGTATCTAAAATTTTATAAACTAGAAGCCAGAGCCATGGCAAAGATGATAATGGACGACATCCTAAAAACCACGGGCGTAACGCCGACCTGCGGTATGGGGACGAATTTATACCTAGCTAAAATCGCTCTTGACATCCTAGCCAAACACAGTGAGGACAGTATCGCCTTTTTAGACGAAACGCTCTATAAAGAAAAGCTCTGGACGCACCAGCCGCTAAATGATTTTTGGCGCATAGGCAAGCAAACTAGGGCCAAGCTCGAGCGATACGGGATATTTTGCATGAAGGATATGGCAAACGCTCCTTTTAGCCTGCTAGAAAAGGTGTTTGGCATCGACGCGCACATCGCGCTAGATCACGCAAACGGCATCGAGCCCACCACCATAGCCGATATCAAGGCCTATAGGCCCTCTACCAAATCATACTTTAGCTCGGAAATTTTACCCAGAGACTACGAGAGACTAGAGGCTCTAATCGTGCTAAAAGAGATGACCGATAGGCTGGCTCTAAAGATGATAAACGAGGAAGTGCGGGCTAGCGGGCTCACGATAAATATCAAATTCGCGGGCAAAAACGAACCCGCGCAAAGAGCCACGGTAAGGTTTAAAACGCCTAGCAATATCGCTAGCGTACTCATGGACGCAGCGCAGGAGCTATATCTAAAAAAGATAAAAAACGCAGGCCTCATCAGACAAATCGGCATATCGGCAAACGACGTCGTAAAGGAAAGCAAAACCGAAAAAAGCCTCTTTGAAGAAGAAAACGCAAAAGAAAAAACGGTGCTAAAAACCCTAAACAAGATAAAAGAAAAATACGGCAAAAACTCTATCTTAAGGGCCATAGACCTGCTGCCCGAAGCCACCGGACGAGATAGAAACAAAAAGATAGGAGGGCACAAAAGCGGTGAATAAGGACAGAGCCAAAATCTTTAGCTCGTTTAATCCCCTCTCTACTCTAGAAAAAGCTCTAAAAGCGCAGGAGCGAGAAAAGAGCGAAAAGCTGGATCTTGACGAATCAAAAATAGAAGTAATCCTAAATAAAATAAGCAAACTAAAGCCCGCCGACAAGGTAAAAATAATATACCACGACGGGCAGGGTTACGTGAGCATAGAGGGACTGGTCTCAAACGTAAATTTGATGGATAAAAGCCTAACTGTGGTAAAGACGAGAGTTAAATTTGACGATATTTACGCGGTTGAGGTTGTTTCGTGAGTCGGGATTTTGCGGTGTGCGAGATACTATAGACGGCACAAATTTTGATCTGCCCGCACTTCTCTTGACGGCTAAAAAATGCGGCGCAATCCTAAGTGCGCTAAAATCGGAACAGTAAGATTTGCCTTGATTAAGCCGCCATGCGCTATCCCAAATGCTAGCTTTGCGTGCGTTAAATTTGGTCGTGCGCCGTTTGTAAAAGCCATTATGCGTAGCGGGCTTTTTGCTGATTTGCGGCCGTTTGAGAAAAAACCACGCACTAAAATTTCTAGTTTTTTGCCGCTTTGCCAAAAAATTCTCGCTCGATCGTTTCTATGACGGCTTGCGGTGAGAGATCTTTCATGCAAGCGTGGGTTTTTAGCGGGCAGACGCGCTTCATGCACGGCATACACTCTAGATTTAGGTGTAGGATACGGGCGTTTTTATTGCGCCACGGACAGGTCTGCGCAAATCTCGTCGGTCCAAAAAGCGCTATTGTAGGCGTCTTGTAGGCCGCGGCGATATGCATCGGGCCGCTGTCGTTCGTGACGAATATCCCGCCGCTTTGCCCGATGCCGCCGATATTTTCGCATAGCTCGCGCACGCTCGTTTTGCCTGCTAGATTTTCGCACTTCGCGCCGTTTTCGCGTAAAATTTGCTCTATCTGCTCGCACATATCGCGCTCGCCCGCGCCGCCAAAAATCATAATCTTAAATTTATCTTTAAAGTGCAGCGCCACCTGCGCGAAGTAGGCCGGATACCAGCGTTTGGCACTTCCGTAGCTAGCGCCCGGATTTAGCCCGAGTACGGGAGCGTCAAATTTACGCGGCTCAAAGTAAAGCTTTAACTCGTCGTCCGCGCGTTTCAAATTTAACGCGGATTTGACGAATTTTAGGTATTTTTGCACCTGGTGCGCGCTATCGTTGTTCTTTTGGAAAATAAATTTTCGCCCCGCCCGGACTCCGAAAAGTAAAATTTTACTCGCAAACGAGCTTCTAAAGCTAAAC
>NZ_CALKTQ010000121.1 GCF_937997465.1 uncultured Campylobacter sp.
CTCAGCGGAAAATCCAAACGGGTATTTGGGTAGTCCAAAGGGGTGTTTTTGGGTCAAAACAGCCAAATCGGTTTTTTGAGGCGAACATTACAAGTGCGTGCCCACGGGCGCGATACACGCTCCCGCACACATACATACGCTCCCGCGATCACGCCACGTACGTGCGCACATACGGGCGCTCGCGTACGTACTCGCGCGGGAGAGTAGTGATTTTAAGGGCGAATTTAATTACTATCTTTTAAGATTTAAAGCTTTTTTAAAAAACTCATGCAAATTCTTAACCTATATTGAGCTTAGAATTCTTATTTTAAAGTATAAAATTTAAGGTTCAATTAAACTTATCGGATTTTTAGCTACGTCTTCGTCTTACTACCTATAAGAGCTCTTATCAATTTCAACAGTTTATGATATAAGTTTTCCTGTGTAGTTTTTAGTGTTATATCTAAACTCTACTTCACTGCGCTCGTAGCTGCGTCTTGAAAAGCTATAAGCGTAGCGAAGTGGAGCAGAGCGCGTTCCTTTAGATTAAGCAAAAAATTCTCTTTCTTAATGCCTTTAAGCATTTTAAAATACTTTTTAAAATATGAGGATTGGCCCGTATTTATTTGGTATAAATATTGCTTGCTCCTTATTATAATCCAATAAGGAGCAAGCGATGAACGAAATCTCTTTACAAAAACAATATGATTCCGTAATATCTACCTCAAAAGAGTTAAAGGCTAAAAAAGAGGCTGGAGGAACGGCCTTTGGAGCTCAAATTTTAGCCCAAAGCTATGATCTAGAGCTAATGGCTCAGGCCAGCATGGTATCGCAAGCTACCGCTAGAGTAACGAGTGCCGGAACAAGCGGGTTTAACGACAGCAATATATTAAATTCTAATCTGCAATCAAACATAAATCAAGTTAAGTATTCGCCCAATACATACGGATATAGCATCGATAGTCAAGGTTTTATGGGTGCGGACTTTAACAAAGCCGCCGGACTTCCGGAGGATTTTAAAATACATAAAAGCACTCTCGATGAAATTTACGATTTTAACGAAAGAAGCTATATTCACAAGCCGACATATACCGCTAAAACTTTTGAAAATATCGATATGGCCGATACCATAAAACAATACTACAAGGTATTTCAAAGCGTAGTGGGTTCAAACAACAAGCAAACATATACGAGCGAAGATCTAAATAGACTGCCTAAAGGCTTTAGTATCAGCGGTAACGACGCCGCTGAAAATGGAAACTATTTGCCGGATGTAAGCAGCTACAAAGTTACGAACGTCTACAAAACGGGTGACCAATTTGACGAAGCAAAAGCTTTGGAGCGCGAACTAAGCATGCTCACTCCGCCTCGCTACACTTATAGGCTAAATCTTAGCTCTAGCGAAATCGGACGCGATAACGGAGGCGGACTTAAATTTAACCCCGATATGTCTATGTATAAAACAGATGGCGGCTACAGCAAAGAAGGCGTATTTGTAGGATTTTTAAAGAATTTTAAACCAAAAGCTAGCGATAGCGGCGAAACCGAGCTTACCGATCAGATAAAAACCTACTCAATACTCAATATAGAACAAGGGAAAAAGGATATAGACTTCATAAAAAGAGTAAATGGCGGAAACGATATGGCCAGGGACAAAATTATGCAAGAAGAAATGACAATAGCCGAACTCTTAAGATATAGACCGGGTAAGACAAACCAAATTTTAAACGATAAAGACAGAGAGGAATATGTTAAGACCATAAAAGAGAGAGTAAACGCTCTAACATCTATGACCTCCCTTTAAGATAACTACAAAGGTCGTCTATATGGCGGCCTGCTCCGTACTCTTTATTGCACTGCTAGCGCTTTTTTAGCTAGCTCGCTAAGCCATGCCGAGCGGTTATTTGTAACCGCATCTATTGCATTTAGAACGCCTTTAGGTATAGTTAAATTTATACGAACTTTGACGTTTTCGTCGATAGGCTCATAGATACTTTCGCCTTTTTCAAGAGCCCCTTCGACATAGCAAGCAAAGGCTTCTTTTAGATCCGCTATCGCTTCAGCTTCAGTAGCTCCCCAGCCGGCCATTAGATTACTTTTAGTTAGCCCCATATCTGCATACTGAGCAAAATAATCTCCGTCGTCTAGTCTTTTGATTGTGATTGTATACGGTAAGTTTAAATAATAGTTCAAGTCTTTTTTCATCATGACTCCCTTATCTTTGCTAAGATTTGTAAAACATAGATCTCTTTAATCGGCTTATGGTACGGTACAACTATCGTGTCGCCGCCTTTTTTAAATTTATGGTGCGAGCCTTTAACGTGATCTAATTCATATCCGTGATTTAGTAGCAGGCGCTTAACGTCGTCAAAGCTTGCGTTTTTCGGATTATTTTCAAGTTTTTTGATTAATTTATCAAGACTCGACACGCCGCCCCTTTTTATGTTTTATACTTACTATTATACATACTATTTTTTTATATGATGCTTAATAGCCATATAGTAAACTTGTTATCAATCCTAAATATTTTTAAATTTTATCCGATATACAAGCAAGGCTTTTAAAAGGATTTTAAATGGATGTTCTGCTAAGAAACGGCTATGACGTAAATTTATCATTATTGAGACAAGGCCAAATGCAAGCTTCCGCATCTAGACTCGCTGGACAAGAGCTAGTCAAGGTTGGTGACGAGAGTATGACTTCGGCGGAATATCTAAACAGGCAAGCGCAAATCGAGTATAGAGCAAAAGACTTTTTAAGGGCTCAGTCAAGCGGCATTATCTCAAAGCTACGCGTAAATAACGTTATGGATATTAGCGATAGCAACGCTTTAAACAAGGGCGAATTTAATATTAACAATCTGCTTGGTAGAAACAGCGGCTTAGATTATCATTACAGCTCGTCTCCTACTTTGACGGGAGACTTTGCCAGATACGATTTTACGTATCTTGGCGCAAGGTACTCGGTCAATCAAGAACAAAGAATAGATAGCGTAGTAAACGATCATAATGTGTTAAAAGAGATAAAGCAAAAATACGGGGTTGATACCTCAAATGCCTATCTCAACGGCTCTCTTAGGGGCGAGAGATACTTTCAGGGTATAAATGCGGATCCTCACTCGATCAACATGTCTTTTATAGATCAAAGCGGATATCTTGAGAATACCAAATCATCAAATTTAAACTCTTACGCATCTTCAAGTACCCTGCATACTAAATACGGCGACGTAGAGGTATTTTTAGATCTATACGGCGATAACGACAAGCTAGGTATCGGCAAATTTAGCTCAAATGCAATACTTTTTAACTTTGACAGCAACGGCGACGGAATTTTAAATAGCTCCGATAAGCTATTCTCAAAGCTCAAGGTTAGAGGATACGATAAGGACGGCAATGAAAAGATAGCAAATTTAAGCGACGTAGTATCGGATATCGATTTGACTAAATTTATAAATTCGGATGTCGTTAACTGGAATCAAAAAAGAAGAGATATCATCAACTCCGAATCTCTTGCCAATAACGATATGAGAAATTTCGTAGATACTACAAATATAGATCATAGGATATCTTACTACTCTTCAAACCCCTACACCGTATTTGCACCAGAAAGCAGATACAAAAAGGCGGAAGCCGATAGTATTAAGAACTTTTTTGATGCATACGCGGATAAAGACGGCTGGGTAGACCTAAGAAACAATAACGTATTTAATAAAAATAGCCTATTTAACAATTTTGCTTACGCTAAGGCTGGGTTTGACGGAAAGCTAAAGCTCAATGAATTTAATCCGATCATATCAAGCAAAAAGACGAGCGACGACTTCTCGTATGAAAACTATCAAAGAGATAGTTTTATGAAATTTTATAGAGATTATGAAAAAGAATCCACCGCCCACGCAAAAGACGTAGAGTGGCTATCAAAAAATCTAAAAGAGTATAACGTAGAAAATGCGGACGAATATATAAGTAGGCTAAACGGTAGCAAGTCGTCATACATGATCGCCATGGAAAACGAATTCCAAAAGGCTACAAGGCTAGAATTTAGCCCAGAAAACTTAGAGAAAGTAAAAAGAGCCTTTGAGGCTAATCCGAATAAAGCGGCCTTAATGATGAGCGACAGCGATAGCGTAATAGCTATGAAGCTAAACGATAACGGATCTATAACCTTAAAATTTGATAGCGGTAGAGAAATAGAAGTAGCGGAGCTGTATTCTGATACGGGCAAGCTTTTAGGAGATAAAACCAGAAGGGCAAGCCTAAATTTAGAAACTAAAGCCATGAGCGACATCGAGCTTGGCTCTATAAGCTTTAATAATATAGGCATACTAGATACCAACGGCAAATATAAGACGCTCCAGGAAATAGGAGCTAGTGCTATAAAATCCTTTTCTACTAAGCATGGAAAACAGTTTTTGATATACCTGGGGGATAATAAAACCCTAACGGCAAAAGATCTATACAATATTTCGTTTTTAAATAACAAGCTTGGCAAGGACACCAATGTGGTCGATAAGGATAGATTCTATAAGAAGATAGATGTAAGGGTTTAGGAATGGGCAAGATGGCCAGTCTATTTGTTTATATGTTTGGCTATCAAATTTCTAAGCACTTGATTTTTGCTGACGCCTTTTTATTTGGCCTCTTTGGTTAAAAAGTCCATCATATTATCCGATAGATACGCCGCCACCTGACGAGTAGGCGGATTTTCCGAGAAAACATATGAAAGATATTAAGCTGAGTCTAAACACACAAAAGGTATAAGTATAAATTTAGAGATCGATCATCAGAGAAAACGTCAGCCGTTAAAAACGGTGCGATATAATGACGATAAACACAAGGAGCAAGAAATGATAACTTCAATAAATATCCAAACCGCAAATCATAGCATTATAGAAGCTATTAGGGCTATTATTGCGCTAGATCCTGAAACAACCATTACTTACGACAATGAAGATTATCTAAGTCAAGCCGATCAGCAAGATTTAAAGAAGCTAGTAGAGGCCGATAAACGCGGCGAACTAAAGTATCAAGCTCTTGATGAATTTAAAACCGAGATGAGATCCTACCTAAAAAATAAAGGTGCTTAGAGTGGAAATTATCTTAAGCGAACAATTCAAGGAAGAAATTAAAAGTATTTTAGATTTTTATACAGATAGAAGCAAGAGCAATAAAGTAGCAAATGATTTTCTTGAGGGCTTATTTGAAAAAATCGAAAGCTTATCTACTTTTTCTTACCGATTTAGAAAAAATCAATACTTTCACAAAGACAATATAAGGGATCTAATTTTTAAAAGATACGTTATTCCTTTTATAATCGAAGACAACACCATAAAGATCCTATCAATCTACAAGCATAATCTACCAAAATTTTAAGGTCTAAAATTTAGACCTGGCTTGCGTAGTATAATCTTTTTCTCAAAGACCCTTACGCAAATGTCACGAATTTTAGGGAATAAATTTTGCTTATCCTTCTTTAAATTTCTTTTTAATAAGGATAAGCCGTGAACGTTTCCGCTACTAAGATAAATTATTCGTCAATACTATCCAAAGCTCAAGAAAAGAAGCAAGCCAAAACACAGGACGTTAGCTTCGCAAATCTTATTCAGAGCAGCGGCACAACTGAGACCGCCGCATTTAAAACATACGATCTGACGTCAAGCGCCACGCAAGATCAAAATTTAAACTCGTTAAAATTCGGCTCAAATTTGGCTTACGGATACTCGGTGGATAATCTCGGCTATATGGGTAGCGATTTTAACAAAGCCGCCGGCCTTCCCAAAAATTTCAAAATCCACAAAAGCTCTATCGACGAGATAGCCAGGTTTAACAATAAGACTTATTTGTTTACGCCCTCGCCGGATCAAAAACCATTTGAAAATATCGACGTAGCCGACACGGTGAAACAATACTACAAGCTGTTTAACGCAGTCGTCCCTGAAGGCAAAGAAACGTATAGCCAAAGCGACTTAGAAAAGCTACCCAAGGGCTTTAGCGTAAATATCAATCAAAAACCGTTTGGCAAGAGTAATTTTTTAAAAGACGTTAGCCTATTTGCCGTATCAAACGTCTATAGTACTCAAACTCAGCTACAAAACGCCGGCGAACTCTCAAGCGATATTAAAAAATACGGAGTTAGCCTTAGCGTATATCCTTTAAATTTTTCTACTCTAGGCTCGTCAAATTCGCAGGAAAAAGACGGCTTTAGCTTTAACCCCGATACGTCGGTCTACGAAAAAGAGGGAGGATACGCCAGAGAGGGCGTATTTATGCAGTTTTTAAAAGGCTTCCCGCCCATAGCGAGCGATAGCGGGGAAACTAGACTGACGGATCAAGTCCAAACATACGCGCAAGATATGAGAAGCCAAAGCTTTGACGATATGCCTATAACCATATCCGATTTTCTAAAAAATACCAAAATCATAAAGGAATTTTTAAAGAAAATTATCGAAGACGGGCTCATGAGCCTGAGCGGCAACGAAACTGCGGATAGCATAGTGGATAAGCTAGCACTAAGGCTGGAGGCGTTTCAAAAAGAAACCGTCCGCCCTAAAGGCGAAACGAATATCTAGCCTGATATTTTATTACTACAATTGGCTTCCTGGTTTATGCTAAAGAAAAGTCGTTTTTATCCGATATAGTCTTAAAGGATTAAAAATGATAAACGGCTCAAATTTAAACATTTCTACGGCAAATTTCAAGTCAAATTTAACTCCTGTAGATAAAACCGCTAAAACGAATTTGACGAACGAGCAAACGCAAGCTTCAAAAAATAAAGAAGACGTAAAAAGACAAATTCAGATATATCAAAGCAGACCTATCAAGGAACTTGCGGACGAAGTTATCAAGGTGGACGAGAGCGAGGAAGGCTGGATAACTAAAGCCATAAACCAAATCGATGACATATTGTCTAAGAAATATACGCCTGAGCAGATAAAAACCCTGCGAGCCAAAGATCCCGAAACCATGGAAGAAGCTGTAGAAGGCATGCTGGCGAGGTATTCTAGGTTATTACAATCCGATTCGATAGACGGCAAACCGACTATTTGGGGCAAGCTTTTGGGGCTGGGCACCAAAGAGGAACGAGAGGAATTAATCGCTTTTAAAGACTCTTTACCAGAAGGAGCTACGATGAGCAGCGTCGGAGCTGCTTTACTGCAAAGAACCGATATCAGTATAGAAGAATTTAAAAAGCTCTATACGGAAGACATCGAAAAAACTACGAAAGCCCACAAGGAAGCCGTGGCAAAAATCAATCAAGAGATGAGAGAATACAACGAAAATTTAGCCAAACAAAGAGCCGAAGCCAAATTTAAACCCATCCAAGCCACTAGCAAAAGCAAAACCTACGAGGACAAGGATATCAGACGAGAATTCTTTGAAAATTTCCTGAAAGCCGAGCAAGAAAAAGGGACGGATATTTGGGATATTTTACAAAAGCTCAATAAAATAAATAAGGTCGATATTAATGTATAGGATATACTGCCGAAACGAATTTTAGGAGATCAAAAATGATAAGCGGCTCAAATTTAAACATTTCTACGGCAAATTTCAAGTCAAATTTAACTCCTGCAGATAAAACCGCTAAGACGAATTTGGCGAACGAGCAAACGCAAGCTTCAAAAAGCAAAGAAGAAATCCAAAAAGAGCTGCAAGAATACAGAAGTAAAACCATCATAGAAATCGTAAAAGATGCTATCGAGATAGATGAAAGCGACGAAAACTGGATAACAAAGACGATTGATAAGATAGACGGCATATTATCCAAAAAATATACGGCCGAAGAGCTGCGCTATATAGGACAAAAAGACCCTGAGAGCAAAGAAGACATCATCGACGCCAATCTGCAAACCTATATGTGGATGCTGATGAGTAACTCCAGAGACGGCAAACCAACGATTTGGGGTAAAATTTTAGGATTTGGAACCAAAGAAGAGCAAGAGGAATTAAAGGCGTTCAGGGATTCGCTCGGTAAAAGTGCTGCAAATAGTGCGGAAGGCTCTAGGCTTATGGATCGCGCCGACATAAGCATAGAAGATTTTAAAAAACTCTATGCGCAGGACGTCGAAAAAACTATGAAGGTACGCAAAGAGATGAACGAGCAAATGCGCAAAGAACTCGAAGAATACAACGCAAATTTAGCCAAGCAAAATAGAGAAGCTAGATTTAAACCTATCCAAGCTACTAGTAAAAGCAAAACATATGCAGATAAAGACATTAGACGAGAATTCTTTGAAAATTTCCTAAAAGCCGAACGCGAAAAAGGGACGGATATAACTGAAATTTTAAGTCATCTGGCAAAACTAGGCAAATTTGACGTAAAAGCATAAAGGATTAATATGATAAGCGGCATAAACAGATTTAACGCAAACGTAAATTATGATTTTAGTAGCTCTCACGAGCGAAATTTAAAAGCACGCGAGGAAAAAGAGGCTATAAATTTAACCTCAAATCAGGCTTCGAGTATGGCGGTCGCGCAGCCAAATTCGACAAATCAAGCGAACCCAAAAAATAGCGAAAACGTGTCAAGCCTAAAAGCTGTCGACATAGGCTTTAACATCAAAGAGATGGAAGCGGCCATCAGGGAGATAAAAAAGCTTCCGCCCGGCGCACCGGCTAATATACGAGGCGTTTTTTCTCTGAGTGGATATACGCTGGATGAAAAGATAAGCGTATGGGGTAAGATAAGTGGATTAGACGGCTCTTTTAGTAGGAGCGAAGCGGAAAATCTGAAGAAATTTATAAATAGTAGCGGGGCGTTTGGTTTCGATAAACTTAATCGGGATTTGGCGGGATACGATACGACAAATGTTGATGAATTTGCGAAAAAATACATAAACCACGAATACCCATTTTTGGGCATAGAATATAATGCAGGGAATAGGGGGATGGAAATCCTCGACTCCAATATGAGCGTGGACGAGTTTAGGGATAGGTGGGCTGAATATACCGTGCTGAAGCGTTTGGGCGAGAGCGGCGCGGAAAGAATATCCGTAGATGGCGAAAATATCGCGATAGTCATGAATAAAAACAAGGCTCCCGTGGAGTTTAGGGAGCTTGAGGGTATCGAGTATAAGGACGAGCAGAGCAAAAAGGCGTTTATAAAATTCGTGCGAGATGCGATAGAAAAGGGTCTGGATATACAAAATCTACTTGAGGGCAGGGCTGAATTTAAGGAAAACAGAAGCGAGGCGACGGCGTTTAAACCTATCCAAGCTACTAGTAAAAGCAAAACATATGCAGATAAAGACATTAGACGAGAATTCTTTGAAAATTTCCTAAAAGCCGAACGCGAAAAAGGGACGGATATAACTGAAATTTTAAGTCATCTGGCAAAACTAGGCAAATTTGACGTAAAAGCATAAAGGATTAATATGATAAGCGGCATAAACAGATTTAACGCAAACGTAAATTATGATTTTAGTAGTGCTCAAGGGCAAAATTTAAAACCGCGCGAGGAAAAAGAGGCTATAAATTTAACCTCAAATTCGGCGCCTTCTCGATCAAATTTGACCGAACCGATTGATTATTATGCTCTCGATCCCGACGAACTGGACGAAAACGAGCTTGCCGTTTGGGCACAAAACGTGGAGTTTTCAAAACTAAACGACAAGCAGCAAAATAGGCTTCTTGCTATAAAAATGGGCTTTAAAAAACCGATATATAAACCTTATGATCCCGTAGTTGCGCGTAAGGCGTATTCGCTAAGTGGCTATACGGAAGATGATAAAATCAGCGTTTGGGGCAAGATAAACGGGCTTGATCCAAGTATGAGCAAGGACGAGGTCGCAGAGCTAAAGAAATTTATAGATAGCACGAAGGTCCTACAAAGCAATTCAAGCATGGAAAACGATGTTTTTAGCGTAGATGGATTTATGGGTGCGTTTAATGTGGATCTAGGAAGCTTTGGCGTTGGTCACACGAAAGGTACCGGACTTAAAATGACGGTCGATATGGCAAACCTACTAGACTCCGATATGGATTTGGAAAAATTTAAAGATAAATGGCTTGAGGTTGCTGCCGAAAAGATACTAGGAGAGAATGCAAAGGTCAAAATATCGCTCAAAAACGGTAAGCTAAATTTTGACCAGATATCAGGAAAACGGCCTGCGGTCTTTTGGGGACAAGAGATGGTAAAGCAGGTAAGCTACGCAGACGAAGCAACTAAAAAAGAGTTTTTAAATTTCTTAAAAGATGCGTTTAAAAAAGGCGAGAGCGTCGGAGACGTGCTACAAAATATAGCCCTAAAAGAAAGTGCAGTAAGCGATCAAGCTCCTAAAGAAACGCCCGAAGAGAATAAATTTAAACCTATCCATGCCACGAGTAAAAGCCAAACCTATGTTTATAAGGATATAAAGCGTGAATTCTTTGAAAATTTCTTGAAAGCCGAACGCGAAAAGGGGACGGATATAATGGAAATAC
>NZ_CALKTQ010000122.1 GCF_937997465.1 uncultured Campylobacter sp.
GCGACAAACGCCAAAGCGTGGAATATGGCGGAGCTTTACAGCCGCGAAAATATCGCTAAAATTCTTGAGCTGGCAAGATAAATTTAAATGGAGTAAATTGGTTTATGGCTTTAGCCTCTTGCTTTGACTTTTGATTTTCGGACGGTCGTTAAACCGTCCGAATTTATCATTTTGGATTGAGCTCTTTTAAATATTTGGCGAGTCAGCTTTGCCTATTTACTTGCTAAATTTGAGAAAGCGGGCCGGTGGATATTCGCAGCTTGCTATTTTATAAATTTTGCTAAAATTCAAAAAATCAAGGAGGCACAATGAGCAAGATAGATGAAATTTGTAAGTATTTGGACGCTAAATTTAGCTCAGACGGCAAGATACAAAGCGATATAAAGGAGCTATTTGTCTACCGAGCAAGCGTGCCGACCGAGTTTTTAACCGGCGTTTACGAACCGGCGCTTTGCATGGTTTTTAAAGGCTCAAAACTAGCCAAAGTCGGTAATGATTTTTACGAGTACGATGAGCAGCGCTATCTGCTAGCCGCTACGCATATCCCCGCCGTTGCGAAGATCAAAGGCTGCCCGTATCTAGCCATAAAGATCAACTTTGAGCTAGAGGATATTTTAAGCGTGATCGAGAGCATTGGCGGCGCCGAGAGCAAAAAGGGCGAGTTTGCAGGGCTGGCTCTTGGAGTGGTAGATGATGAGCTGCTTGAAGCCGTATTTAAATTTATCTGTTTGCTAGAGCGTCCAAACGATGCTAAATTTTTAGCAAAGCTCGCGATAAAGGAAATTTTATACATACTCTTAAAGGGCGAAAACGGCGATTTCCTGCGCCAATACGTGATGCTAGAAACCATAGAAAACCGCGTCACGCGCGCTGCCAAAGAGATAAAATCAAACTACACCGAGGCGATAAATATCGAAAATTTAGCCAAAAAGCTCGGCATCAGCGCATCGTCGCTCTATCATAACTTTAAGCGTATCACGGCGCTTAGTCCGCTTCAATTTCAAAAAAAGATCCGCCTCGAAGAAGCAAAAAAACTCTTATTAAATCAAAATTTAGACGCCGCAGAGGCCGCATTTGCCGTCGGCTACGCGAGCCCGTCGCAGTTTAATAGAGAGTATTCCAGGATGTTTGGCATGCCTCCTAAGGCGCACGTCTTAGCCATAACGGGCGCTTAAATTTAGTGCGGGCAGGTCTACTGCCCTCTCATTGATTTTATTTCACAAGCTTCTTTGTCTAAATTTTATATTTTGGACCAGCTTAACTACAAATTTGATCTAAATTTTGCATTTTTTATAAAATTTGCAGAAATAGGCAATGATTTTGCAGGATCGTTCTACCGCCTATTTTCTAAAACTGTTATAATCATTTCAGTTTAAAAATCAAAATTACAAGGAGCAAAAATGGAATTTGTAAGCTTAAACGACGGCAATAAGATGCCGATTTTAGGATTTGGCGTATTTCAGGTAGATCCGAAAGAGACGCAAAGATGCGTTGAGGATGCGATCTCGGTCGGCTACCGCAGCATCGATACGGCAAAGGCGTATTTTAATGAAGAAAGCGTTGGTGCAGCAATTAAGACGGCTCTTGCAGGCGGCATAAAGCGCGAGGAGCTGTTTATCACTACTAAGCTTTGGATTGACGATGCGGGCGAGGAGCGGGCTCTAAAGGCGTTTGATGCGTCGATGAAAAAGCTAGGGCTTGACTACCTCGACCTGTATCTCATCCATCAGCCATATAGCGACACCTACGGCGCGTGGCGAGCAATGAGTAGGCTTAAAAAAGAGGGTCGCATCCGCTCTATCGGCGTTAGCAACTTCTACGCTGATCGGATCGTCGATCTGTGCGAAAACAGCGGCGTCATCCCTGCGGTAAATCAGCTTGAGTGCCATCCGTTTTTTCAGCGTGAAGCGTTAAAACGCGTACTTGATGGCTACGGGATAGCATTTGAATCGTGGGCTAGCTTTGCCGAGGGTAAAAACGATATATTTAAAAACGCCGTGCTAAGCGGTATCGGTGAAAAATACGGCAAAAGCTCGGCTCAAGTTATTTTGCGCTGGTTAATTCAGCGCGGCATCATCGTCATTCCAAAAAGCGTTAAAATCGAGCGAATGAAGCAAAATTTCGACATTTTTGATTTTGCGCTTGCACCTGATGATATGGCTGCTATCGCTGCGCTGGATACAGGCAAGACGCTATTTTCCGACCACAGAGATGACAGCATGGTAAAACGGATTATAAACTGGATGAAGGATAATACGCCAAAACAATAAAAGCAGGCCTATTTTTCGATCACCGCGACCCGCAATGGGTCAAAAGACTAAATAACTATAAATAAGGAGCAAGCAATGAAAAGACGCAATTTTATGAAAATTTCAGTAGGAGGAGCAGTAGCTATGAGCAGTTTAAACGCAAAAGAAAACAATGCTGGCGAGAGGGTAGAAAAACCCAAAGTCCCATTCGCCAACCCGAGCAAAGAGGCTGCCGCAAATGCGGCTAAAAATCCGTTCGGCCTGGTTTACGGCGACGCGATAAGCAAAAACG
This sequence comes from uncultured Campylobacter sp., assembly GCF_937997465.1. Lineage (GTDB taxonomy): Bacteria > Campylobacterota > Campylobacteria > Campylobacterales > Campylobacteraceae > Campylobacter_A. Next base: position 2,542 of record NZ_CALKTQ010000122.1, read on the forward strand.
AGGCGGGCAAGGTAAATTTGACGCCGGTAAGCTATAAATCTCGAGGCTTAGATATCGCGGCCAACGTCTATACGCCCGCAAATTTTGATCCTAACAAGAGTTACGCGGCCGTCGTCGTGGCGCATCCAAACGGCGGTGTGAAGGAGCAGGTAGCGGGCCTCTATGCGCAGCGCCTAGCGGAGCTTGGCTACGTCGCGATCGCCTTTGACGCGGCTTATCAGGGCGCTAGCGGGGGCATGCCGCGCAACGTCGATACGCCTGCAAACAGGATCGAGGATATCCGCGCGGCAGCCGATTTTTTGCTTAAATTTAAAGGCGTAGATCGCGACCGTATCGGAGTGCTAGGTATCTGCGGAGGCGGCGGATATACGCTAAAAGCCGCGCAGACTGATAAAATTTTCAAAGCCGTGGCGACGCTAAGTGCTTTTGATAGCGGACTAGCTAGGCGAAACGGCTTTTTGGACGCGCAAATTTCGACTATCCAGCAACGACTAAAAGATGCTAGCGACGCACGCGCCAAAGAGGTGCTAACGGGCGAGGTTGAATACGTGCCGGATCCAAATTTAACCGACGAGGAAATAGCCAAAATCACCAACGATCTTTACCGCGAGGGGCTAAAATACTACCATCGCACGCACGCGCATCCAAACTCCACCTTCGCCTACACCAAAAGCAGTCTGCTAGATCTCATGAACTTCGACGCTGCGAGCAATATGGATCTAATCAATCAGCCGCTTTTGATGATGGTAGGCTCCAAAGCCGACAGCGCCTATATGAGCGAGCGAGCTTTCGCGGGCGCTAGCGGTACGCAGAAGAAGGAGTACTTTAAGATAGACGGAGCGCTACATATTGACACTTACTATAAGCCCGAATACGTGGACGTCGCGATGAAAAAGCTAGCCCAGTTTTACGGAGAAAATTTGTAAAAACGAATAAAAACAAAGGGCATGCGGTGAAAATTTTTAGAATTGTTTTAGCTATTTTATTCGCTTTAAATTTAAGCTCGGCAAAGGAGCAAGCGATGATAAATTTTAACGAGCTTCCGCACGCGGCAAAGCTTAGCGGGGCGCTTAGCAACAAACAGCTAGCGCTCGTTAGCGTGGCTACTTATGCGGCGGCTGGCGATGCGGACAAACTAAAAGTCGCGCTGCAAAACGTAAGAGATGCCCTAAAAAGTCTTTAGCGGTTTTTGGTTATAGGGGTTAAATTTGAAAAAGTTTTTGATTTCGGCGCTATTTGTGGCGGCGCTAGCGGGAGGGCAAATGAACGATAATTTTACAAAAGAGAGCAAAATTTCAGACGTCGTCCATGATGCGGCGTTTGGTGATTACGGCAGGCTGCTTTTTCCTACAGATGCTGGTTACTTTAGCGGCGGTAGGCTCGGCGAGCTAAATTTGACGTGGTACGAGCATATCGATGCCGATAAAACGGTTGAAATTTTAAACTATCTAAAAGATCGCGCCAAAGCCGGCAAGCAGGTATTTTACGATATTTACTCAAATACCGAAAAAGCTGCCGATCCACGCAAAAACGATACTGGGCTTTTTTATTTTAAAGGCGAGCGGGGCAAGCCGTTTGCAGTGGTGGTCGCCGGAGGCGGCTTTGCCTATGTGGGCGCGATGCATGATAGTTTCCCGCACGCGCTTGAGCTTTCTAAAAAGGGTTACAACGCCTTTGCGTTGATCTACCGCCCGGGCGCTAGGAGCGGGGCGCAAGACCTTGCTCGTGCGATTAGCTTTATTTTTGAGCACGCAAAGGAGCTTGAGGTGGGAGCGGAGTTTTATTCGCTGTGGGGCGGCTCGGCCGGAGCTAGGCTTGCGGCGATGCTGGGAAGCTACGGCACGCAGGCTTTTGAGCAGGGCTCGCATCCGCGACCTGCAGCCGTGATAATGCAATATACGGGCTATTCGGATTTTACGCGAAACGATCCGCCGACCTTTGCTGTCGTTGGCGAAAAAGACTGGATCGCAAGCCCCGGCGTGATGGAGAGACGGATACGAAATTTAGCCGCTACGGGCGTTAAAACGCAGTTTCGTAGCTACGCAAATTTAGGTCACGGATTTGGCTTAGGCACCGGCACGGCGGCACAAGACTGGCTGGATGAGGCGGTCAAATTTTGGCAAGAACAGATGAGATAAAGGAAAGGAAAATAAAATGAAAAAACTAAGCAAAATAGTGGCTACAGCGCTTGCTATGTGCTCCTTCGCGGCAAACCAAAGCGCGGCGGAAAATATCAAATTTGAACCGCAAAAGACGCTCGTAGTCTATTTTTCAGCAGGCGGCAATACGGCTAGAGCGGCAAATTTAATAGCTCAAAATTTAGGCGCCGAGATAGTCGAGCTAAAACCGATGCAGCCCTACACGAACGCGGATCTAAACTACAACGATCCAAAAAGTCGCGTTAGTCGCGAACATGACGATGCGTTGCTTAGGAGCGTACCGCTAAATAACGCTAAAATCCCCGGCTGGGAGAGCTACGAGGCTGTTTTCGTGGGCTATCCGATCTGGTGGCACGATGCTGCGTGGCCGATCGACGAGTTTATAAAAAACAACGATTTTAACGGCAAAAAAGTGATCCCGTTTTGCACCGTTCATAGCTCCGGGCTTGAAAATAGCGATAAAAACTTAGCCAAGAAAGCAAACGGCGGCGAGTGGCTAGCGGGGAAGTGCTTTGGCGAGAGACCGAGCGAAAAAGAGATAAAAGAGTGGCTCGCGAAATTTTAGGCGAGCTCACACTTTGGCTTTAAATTTGTGATTAAATTTAAAGCCAACATAATGAAAGATAAAAATAAACGCTAAATTCTTAAAATTTTGAGTTTAGCGGCGATGGCGTGGGCATTAAATTTAAGCGCGCAAGAGAGCATTGCAAAAAATATAAACAAAGGAGAAAAGATGCAGGAAAAGCAAGTTTTGGTTAAAAAGGAAAATCTCGCAGTTTATGATAAGGTGAGCGATAAAATTTTTGCAGTCTGAATACCGCGCTATTTTTTGCTGCGACGCCTTACGCAAATGCAGCGGCTGCGCTGGTGCATTTTCCACGCGGAGTACGCACGGGCGTAGCACACGCATCCCGTGGGGCAAAATTTAATCGTAACGTAGGGTAAAATTTACACCGATACGGCGCGGAACCATACAAACCGCTCGTCCTGGCGACGTAGTGCTCTGTCCGCCTGGCGTCAAACACTGGCACGGAGCCAGACTACACGAAGACGGCGAGCATATCGCGGTAACCTTTGAAAAGGACGGCAAAAACGTAACGTGGCTGGAGCATCTAAGCGAAGACGAATATAAAAGCCTCATCGAAAAAGCGAACGCAAAGGATTCGGAGTAGTATCCTCCGGTAGAATTTGCGACAGTCGCCAGGCAAATTTTGCGTGCCGCTGCGTATTTAAATTTGCCCCTCGATACTAAGTAGATCGCCGAAAATTTCTTTGCAATACTGAATGAAGCGTTTGGGAATTTTGACTCCGCTGATATCCACGGTGATGACGCTATCTTGGACTTCAAAAACGATAAACTCGCTAGTGATTTTCACCGCCTTGCAGCCGTTATAGCATACGTCGTCATTGCGCTCTGCGCATAAGCCGTTATGCGGCGCGTCTGCGTCCTCGTACTGCCCGAGCCTGATCGATCTTTGAAAAAGCAGATAGTTCTTATAGTCGTATTCGTCGTCCGCTAGGCCTATCATATAATAATTATCGGCGCTGTTTTTGGAAGCGGTCGCAACACCTGCTTTAAAATTTAGTCTAAACATAAATTCTGCTTTGGCAAAAAGCGGCAAATTTTACCGCTTCAAATTTACACGAGCTGTGCGCCCCCGCCTTTTACGACCTCGCCGATGACGTAGCCGTCGGTTCTAGCTAGCACGAAGTCAGCGTTTTGCTTCGGAGCTACGACGATCATGCCAACGCCCATATTAAACGTCCTCATCATTTCGGCGGGCTCAACCTTTTGCGCGATGATTTTAAAGATTTCGGGCGTGCGGATCGCGGCGTGATCGATCTTCGCGCCCAGCTCCTTTGGAAATACGCGCGGTAGATTTTCCACGATGCCCCCGCCCGTGATGTGCGCTAGAGCGTGGATCTTGTCTTTTAAATTTAAAAAGTCGCCGACGTAAATCCTAGTCGGCTCCAAAAGTACATCAATGAGCGCGCGACCGTCCGCTTTATCGTCAAATTTTAGCCCCAGCTCGGCAATTACTTTGCGAGCGAGCGAGAAGCCGTTTGAGTGCAGACCGCTACTAGGAAGCGCGATGAGCACGTCGCCCTCACACACAAATTTGCTGCGGTCGATCTCGTCCTCTTCGGCAATACCCACGGCAAAGCCTGCGAGGTCGAAGTCGCTTTTCTCATACATCGAGGGCATCTCTGCCGTTTCGCCGCCGATCAGTGCGCAGCGAGCGAGTTTGCAGCCCTCAGCGATACTTTTTACGACCTCTTTGGCATCGCTGATCTCGAGCTTTGCCGTCGCGTAATAGTCGAGGAAAAATAGCGGCTCGGCAAAGTTGCAGATGAGGTCGTTTACGCACATCGCGACGAGATCTTGGCCGACGCCGTCAAATTTGCGTGCGTCGATCGCGAGTCGCAGTTTTGTGCCCACGCCGTCGGTGGCACCGAGAATCGCGGGCTTTTTGTAGCCTGCAGGTAGCCTCACCGCACCCGAAAACGAGCCGATTCCGCCCAAAACGTGTGGGGTTTGCGTCGCTTTAACGAACGGTTTTATCGCGTTTACGAAGTCATTTCCCGCGTCTATATCGACGCCAGCGTCTTTGTAGCTTATCAAATTTTATCCTCCAAGATGGTATAATTTCGCAGATTTTAGCTAAAATCGAATAAAAACGCTATAAAGGCTCACCTTGAAATTTAAACACGCCGTCGTCATCACGGGCAGCATCGGCAGCGGTAAGAGCGCGGTTTGCGAGCTGCTTCGTGATCGCGGATTTGAGATCATCGATGCCGATAAGATTTCGCATTGCGTTTTGGATCGCTGCGCCGTGCAGGTGGCTGAAATTTTCGGCGCGCAATATGTCGTGCAAAAGGACGCGAAAGCTGAAAATTTGAGTTCGCATGCGGAATTTGACGCTGGCAGTGATGAGGAAATTTCGTCCGCGCCCTGCGTTTCGGTAGATCGCAAAAAGCTAGGAGAGCTGGTGTTTAAAAGCCCCGCAGAGCTTGCAAAGCTAGAAGCGCTGCTACATCCGAAGATAACGGCTGAAATTTTATCGCAGGCGCAGGCTTTGGAGGCGAAAGGAAAGTTTTACTTCGTCGATATCCCACTGTTTTTCGAGGGCAAGAGGTATGAGTTTTTTGACAAAGTGGCAGTCGTTTATGCGCCTAAGGATACGCTGATTGCGCGCGTGATGAAGCGAAATGGGTTGGATCGCGCCGCTGCAAAGCACCGCGTGGAGCTGCAGATGGATATAGAGCAAAAGCGCGCTATGGCGGACTTCGTGATAGACAATAGTGGCGATCTTGCCGCGCTTAAGGCCGCGGTGGAGAGATTTT
>NZ_CALKTQ010000123.1 GCF_937997465.1 uncultured Campylobacter sp.
CTCATCTCAACGCAAATTTTTTAGATACTGGCACGCGCTAAATTCCCCGAGCTTGCAACCCCGATCGTAAAGTTCTTTGGCCGCGTTTTTATTCTTTTCTACGCCCATACCCTTTTCGTAGGCAAAGCCCAAATTTGCACAGGCTAGCGCGCTAGCACCCGAGCAAGCGTTAGTAAAGAGCAAAGCGGCTCTTTCGTAGTCTCTTTCTACGCCCTCGCCCTTAAAATAGCAAACCCCAAGATCAGCACAATAGTCCACGTGCCCGCGATCGCAAGAGGCCGCATACATCTGCGCCGCCTTTGCCGCGTCCTTTTCTACGCCGCCACCTAGCGCGTAGCTTAGAGCGAGATTATAGCACGCCGTTTCCTCGCCTAGCTTGCAGGCTTTAGCAAACAACTCGTTCGTTTTTTTACCGTCAGGATAGACGCCAAGCCCCTTGCCGTAGCTATACGCTAGGCTCGCGCACCCCTCGCCTACGCCTTTTTCGCAAGCTTTAGCAAAAAGCTCGTTTGCCTTTCTGTGATCTTGCGCCGCTCCCTGCCCGCTTTGGTAAAGTAGCCCCAGATACACGCAGGCTTTGTCCGCACCAAGCCCGCAAGCCTTGTCGTAGTATCGCACGGCTTTTGTAAACACCTTATCAAACTCGTAAAAATACCCAAGTCCCGCGCAATACATCGCGTTTTTCTCGCCGCCTTCATCGCAGGCAAGCTCTAAGTTTTTAATCGCGAGCGAGAGCCTTTTACAAATCTCGTCGTTTCCCTTTTTGCACTCCTTGCTAAGATCGGCTAGCTCACCCCCAAAAGACAGCGCCGCAAAAAACACAAGCAAAATCAAACGTCTCATAAGCTCAAATTTCCTTTCAAATTTTATAAATTTACCGCCGCAAAACGCCGAAGCCAAAATGCATGAAGTATAAATTTAAAAAGATTAAAATTCAAATTTGGCTAAAATCACTATCAAAAAGGAGCTTAAAATGATTTTTGAAGACGAGCTGATTTTCGTCGAGCGAGAAACGAGCGAGATACCGTGGGTAAAAATTTTTACCAAAACGCCGTTTAAGGAGCTAACCGACTGCGACGAAGCGACGCAAAAAAGGGTTTTTGAAGCGGTTTTGACGACCGAAAAAGTAATGAGAAAATTTTATAATCCAACAAAAATAAACATCGCAAGCTTTGCAAACTACGTGCCGCGCGTGCATTTTCACGTGATGGCGAGGTTTGAGAGCGATAGCTTTTTCCCGGAGTCCATGTGGGGCAAAAAGCAGCGCGAAGGCGAGCTAAATTTGCCAGGTTTTGCCGAGTTTTCTCAAATTTTAGCGTGCGAGCTAGGCAAAACACGTGAATAAAAAAATACTTCTAACGCTCGCGATCATCGTAGTAGCAAGCGTTTTGGCGGTTTATAAGGCGCGCTGGGACGAGCAGACGCAGACGGAAAATATCAAAAAATTTCTCGACTTTCAAACGCAAATTTTAAATAAAAACATAGAAGAAGAAAAGCTCTCCGCGATGACCGTTGCGACGCTGCTAGCGCAAAACGAGCACGTGAAAAAATGTATGAGCCAAAATAATCGTCAGATGTGCCTAGAGACGCTTGGCGAATTTACCAAAACGCTAAGCAAGGTGCCGATTTACCAAAATGCCAAATTTCACATCCATACGCCCGAAATGAGGAGTTTTGCTAGGAGCTGGATACCGCTATATAACGATGATCTAACGAGCTTTCGCCACCTGCTAGCCGAGGCAAAAAACGGCGTAGCCGCAGGCATCGAGGTCGGTCGCGCGGGTGTTTTTATAAGATCGGTCGCGCCGGTGTTTGAGGATAAAAAGATGCTAGGCAGTATCGAGGTGCTGCTTGATTTTAAGCATTTGAGCGACTTTTTTGCACAGCAAGGGCTCGGACTTTTCGTACTACTCGACGCTAGCGCCGACTCGCCGTATCAAAACAGCAGCGACGAGGGCATCATCGACGGCTTTCATTTCGTAAACAAGAGCTACGCAAATTTAAACGTCCTGCCGATGCTAAAAGACATCAAATTTAAAAGCGGAGGATTTTATCAGACGGATTCGCACGCCTTTACCGTCCAGCCGATGAACGACGCAAAAGGCGAGCGCGTGGGATATTTTGTTATTTATTTTAACTCCGACTCAAAAGAGCGAAATTTAGCAAAGCTGGGCGTTTGGTTTGATTAGTCAAGCAAGCTTTTTGAGTACGGCGAAAATTTGTAGGTAAAGACGCTGCCTTTGCCTAGTTCGCTTTTCACGCCGTACTCCACGCCGTTTTTCACGCAGATACTTTGCACGATGTTTAGCCCCAAGCCAAAGCCGCCCTGCACGCCCTCATCTCTAACGTAGCGTTTCCAAATTTTACTCGTATCTTTTATGCCTTCGCCCTCGTCCTCGATCTCGAGCACGATTTTGCCGCTTTTTTCAAAAAGGCGCAAATTTATTATCCCTCCTTCGCGGCTATATTTTACGGCGTTGCTCAGGTTG
>NZ_CALKTQ010000124.1 GCF_937997465.1 uncultured Campylobacter sp.
TCGCCTAATCAGCGGCGACGCGCAGGCGGATCTGAAATACTTCCTGGGCGAATAACCGTCGCTTGGGCAATCTTTACGGGCGCGCGAACGCTGCATAAAATAGCGCGCAGAATTTCTCGCGCGTCCAAAAATCCGCTCGCGCCCGCTAAATTTTAAAATTTCGGTTGGGCGACAAATTTCGTTTTACAACACGAGTATTACATAGTCTTTGCTTAATAAAAAGCGATCTCAACCACCAAACCTACACTCAAACGAAAATACCCGCTCGCCTTGGCAATGAGATAACTTTAGTAAAAACTGAATTTATAAATTTGATATGCTCGCCAAATTTAGTTTTTTGTACGGCTATCGCAAGCTCTTATTTTAAATTTGACTAGCTTGCATCGTCTATAAATTTGGCTATCTTTTTGATAAAGTTTTCCCACGACCATGCTACATTTTTCAGCTATTTTTTAAATAATTTATCTGAGTGCGGATTGCGATTTATTGCTTGCCTACTAAACCTATGCTAGTTTTATAAAACTTTTAAACCAAATTTGGCCGTACCGTAAACTACGCCAGATGTTATAGCATTGCAGCGGAATATTGTTTTGAGATTTATATCGTTTGATTTATGGGAGTCTAGGCATAAATTTGCACAAATGTATTATCGCATTTTTAATTAATTCCTCAAATTTATGCCACGTATTTTATTAAACTAGCTTTTTAACCCCATTCTAACGCGATTTATGCAGGTAAGTACAAGCAAAAGCGCCACCGCGTAAAGCGCCCAACTAAACCATGAGGGTAGCTGACCAAATACCGCATATATAGTGCCGATAAGCCCGAATACAAATGCGCGGTCGCTCTTGCCCATAGGTCCGTCGTAGCGCCTGCCGCTGCCGTGCACCTGCCCTAGGACACCTAAAAACTCACTCATAAAGGCTAGAAATATAACGAGCGAGATAACACCCCAGTCAAAAGGAGCCACAAAAGCAAACGGCAGATAAAGTGCAGTATCGGAGATAACGTCGGTAGCTTCGTTTAGATAGCCTCCTAGCGGCGTTTTTTGACTAAATTCGCGGGCTAGCATGCCGTCGATAGCATTTAAAGCCATACGTAAAAACATCCAAACAGGCAGCAAAAAAAACAAAGCAGAGACGTCGCCAAATTTGATTAGTAGTGCACCTAGTAAAATAGACAAAACGCAGGCTACTAATGTGACTTGATTTGCCGTAATGCCGGCATTATAAAGACGCTTTACTAGCGGACGAAGTAGGTTTTGAAATTTTGGTTTTAACTCGTAGATACTCATAATTCTCCAAGCAGTTTTAATTTAGCATTTTCTCCTAAAAATACTTGAATAAAGTTTAATTGCTGCTTGAGTACAATTTAAGACGCTTGCTAAAATTTTCACTTACTTCAATCTTTGGTAGGCATGCCTTATAGTATAAATGGGGCGTAGAGCCAGGATTGTACTGGTTTATATAAATCGATCAAACCAAGCAAACCAATCAAATGGAATAAAGGACAAAATTAAAACCAAATTTCCCTATTAGCCAAAGCAATAAATTCATAAAGCCAAAAACAAATTTGTAAAAAAATACAACAGATTACAAGGTAACCAAACCAAAGAATAAAGAATGTAAAATAAGGGATAAAAAGTATAAAGGAATAAAAACAAAGCCCGCAACGACCTACTTTCCCGACATCCCAGTAAGGGAGAGTATCATCAGCCAGGACGAGCTTAGCTTCTTGGTTCG
>NZ_CALKTQ010000125.1 GCF_937997465.1 uncultured Campylobacter sp.
TCTCGGTTTTAGCAACCTCTATCTCGCGAACGCCGATCGCCGTCGTGTGCGTAAATATCAGATCCTTTAAATTTTGCGCGTCCTGCTTGCGGCACAGCGCGTTTAGCTCAAAGCCCGCGCGCCCCTTTTTCATAAAAATAGACCTGCTAAATACGTCCAGCGCGCCGCTATCTCGCAAAATATCGCACGCAAAGGCAAAGCTCTCGGCGTCCATATCGTCGATATTAGTGGAGATTAAAATCTGCTCGCAAACCTCGCCGTAGCCGGTTTGCGCGCTTAAATTCGGCTCGTCTTTCGCGCCTAAATCCTCGCTCGTTTCGCAAAGCATTACGCGAAGCGCGTTGGCAAAATCCGCGGCCTCTTTATCGCCCGCGCCGTAGCCCGTGCTTAAAATTTTAAAATTTCTCGGCGGTTCGCGGCGGTCTTGATCTCTTAAATTTAGCGCGCAGGCCTTCAAAATCGCCGCTCCCGTGGGCGTAGTCGTCTCGAAATTTGCCCGCCCTAAGCTTACTTGTGCGCCTTTTAAAATTTCGCAAACGGCGGGTGCCGGCACGCTAAGAGCGCCGTGATCGCAGATCGCTACGCCGCCGCCAAGCTCGATTTTAGAGCTTACGACGCGCGAGACGCCGAGCTTTTCAAAAAGATACTCGAGGCAGATCGCCGCGCCAGCGACGTCGGCGATGCTATCGATCGCGCCGATTTCGTGAAAATGCACCCGATCTACCTCTGTGCCGTGGACTTTGGCCTCGGCCTGCGCAATCGTGCGAAATATCGCGCCCGCTCTTTGTTTGCAGCTCCGGCTTAAATTTGAACTCTCTAAAATTTGTCTGATATCCGCGTAGCTTCTGGCGTGGGGCTGCGATTTTAGCGGCATGACGTCGATTTTGGTCGCGGCGATGCCGTTTTTTAGCACGTTTTTACGCTCCAGACGAAATTCGCCGGCTAAATTTAACTTCTCTAGCTCGGCGCAAAGATAGCCAAAATCCACGCCGAGCTCCACCAGCGCGCCTAAATTCATATCGCCGCTGATACCAGCGCTAGCGTCGTAATATAAAATTTTAGCCAAGCCTAGGCCTTAGGCACCGTCATCGAGCCAAACGGCAGGATGATGATTTTAGCGTCCGCGCCCTTTTGCGCGAGCGCGTCATCCACGGCCTTTTGGATGTCGTGATACGGTTTTAGATGCACGGCGCGCATCTCATCGTCGCTAAGCTCGCTCACCGCCCAAGTCTGCGCCCAGAGTGAGATTTCGGCCATTTTGGCGGCCTTGTGATAGCCGAGCTTAAAGCCCGCGCTAATCTTTTCTAGCACCTTTTTAGGCGTATCCGCGGAGGCCATCAGATCAAAAAATGGCTTTGGTCCGATGCCCGTGCGGCATTTTGCGACCATTATTAAAATTCCATCCTGCGCAAGTGCTAGTTTGCCGTTATCTAGGGCTTTTTGCGCTTGGTAGAGATCAACGTCCATCGGATATGGCGCGACCGAGATCACGATGTCGGCCTTGCGCGGGATATTTACGCAAAACACTTCGTCTGCCTTTTTCACGCAGTCGTAAAAGCTGTCGTTGAGGTCGCCCGCGCTCGCGTAATACACGCCGTGCTCGCTGTCAAGTACCGTCTGGATCGAAAAAACGTCGATATGCGCTAGCACTTTCATCGCGTCGATCATATCCTCGTGCACCGGGTTGCCCTCTAGTCGCAGAGCTTGCGCGTCGGCGCTTAGGGCTAGCTTGTGATTTTGCGTGATGCTCTCATACGACGCGGTGCCCGGCAAAAATGCCTTTCTGCCGCCCGTGTAGCCCGCGAAATAGTGCGGCTCAACCGAGCCTATGACGATTACTTTTTTGGCTTCTGCCACGATTTTGTTTAGATACATCTGCGTGCCGTTTTTGGACTCGCCTAAAAACATCATCTCGTCGTGCTTGGAGTCGTGATCGTGAACTTCGTTTTTGGCGTTAAGCTCGGCGTAAATTTCTTTGCCGAAGATCATCTCGTACTCATCGAGCGTGCCCTCTCTGTGGCAGCCGGTGGCGATGATGAAAATTTTATTTTTCTCGCGGATTTTCGGGTAAATTTGCTTTAAAATTTTTGCCGTCGGCGTAGGTCTCGTGCCATCGTTTACGATGATGACGATCTTTTGCTCGCCCGCGATAAACTCGTCAAAGCTTTTTTGATTTATCGGATTTGCCAGAGCCTTTGCGATGAGCGCCGTTT
>NZ_CALKTQ010000126.1 GCF_937997465.1 uncultured Campylobacter sp.
GCGATCTCACGGACTGCGTCATCGGCTCGGTGCCGCCGTTTAGCTTCCACGACAAGCTGCTGCTAATCGCCGATCCGTCGCTATTCGGACGCTTTGAAGAGATCGCTTTCAACGCGGGCCTGCTCGATCACTCGATCATTCTAAACGCGCAGGATTACGCGCGCATCGCAGCTCCGCGCATCGTTAGCTTCACCGAAGGGGCTACGGAAGGCGAATAACCGCGCATCGTCCGTTTCACACAAGAACAAGAGGACTCGGATTAAATTAACCCAAAAGCAATGGTAGAAAAAGACAGTGCGAGAGTGGTTGTAAAGCGGCGCTTTGATTTTTGATCTTTTTTCTTCATATTAAAGCTTTAAAATTTGCAGTATGATCAGAAGCAAAGAGGTCACGACCGAAACAAGGGGGAATGTTGTGAAGCAGGTGTGGATATTTTTGCTGTGTCTACTTGCGTTATGCGGCATGGAAAATGCCACAGCCAAGGAAGACGATGCGCCGCGGCCAGAGATTTATCAGAGTATGAAAGATATCTACGACGATCTACCGATCGCGCAACTGCCGATTCGCTATCCGGGAGAAATTTCGCCCTTAGCGGCTATCGATAAAAATTTACTTGATAAAAATGAGCTGTTTTTGTTCGCAAAGGAGAATTTTTTAATCGACAATCTAAGCGCGTATTGGGAGAGGATCAAAGACATAAGGGCTTGTCGTTTGCCCGAAAAGAGCGCCAAAACAATTCTGCTAAGGCTTTATCTGATGGATTTTCAAGATAGCGAACGTGGGCACGAATATGTTTTTATGTGCCTTTTAAACGACGCATTTCGTATAAGCGATTGTCGCGAAATTTACGCCGATTACGTGCACTGCGGTAAAAGCAAGCCGCCGATGCGCGCCAAGCAGGAGTTCGTCATCGACGCCGATTTACGCTGCACAGTAACAACGCACTACTATACTTTAGATAGCGATAAAGAGCTGCACAGAAATGTCTGCGTGCACGAAATACAAAACGGCACGATCGTTACTAAGGATTAAAATCCAAGGCGATCTTGCGAGATGTTTTTGGTCGTAAAGCCGTAAATTCATAAGCAGAGCCGCAAACTGAGACGCGAATTTGCTCTATCTATGAGCCCAGCTATTTCAAATCGCGATAAAATAACGCTCAAACCGAGCCTCGAATTCATCATATTGATGAGGCGCTGTTTCGAGCCGCGCCAAAACGGCTCGTAAATCTTTGGTGCACCGCAGCGTCCCACTAAGATGCGTCGCCTTGCGGAGCATTTTAACGACGACGAGCGCTTTATTGGTTTTGACTTCCTGCAACAAGCTAAATATCAAATCTGAAATTCTTGGTGCGCCCCGAAAGCAGCGAGGATAAAACATCCAAATTTTAAAATTTAAAAATTTTTAAAATAAAAGTGTGAGTTTAAAAAGAATTAATCGCGACGATATCGTATCGCCGCGACTGAAGAAGGCATCATCGTGCCCGCGAAGGTATTTATTTCATAGCGCCTTGTTGTTTCATCTGATCCATCATCTGCTTAAATATCTCTTTAGCTTGTTTGCAAGTGGCCTCTTGCTGCTCCTTAGGAAGTGCGCTGATCTGATCCATAGACTGCTTTTTTTGATCCTCATACATCTTGACCTGCTGCTCTTGACCAGCTTGTTTGTAGGTATCAACCATCTTATCAAGATCTGCGAAGTACTCTTTGCAGCTATTTGAAAGATCTGCGGCGCTAAGACTTAGCGCAAAGCCAAAACTAGCCAAAACTAAAAGTGATTTTTTCATTTTTCTCTCCTTGTAAAAAATCAGCGAAAGTATATCATTTCGCTTAGTAAATTTGCCTTAAATTTTAATCAAATACGGCTGTTTTTTTAAATTTATAGCGCTTTTGAAATTTTAAAATTTTACTCTCGCCGCGACGCTTACATTTTTTAAAATTTAACTCGTCTTTAAATTTTAAAATTTCAGCTCTTGGTTTCGCAACTGCCGTCGGTGCTCTTTAAAATTTCGCTTCGCAATTTTTAAGCTGCATGCGAACCGCCTTAAGCCATATGCGGGCAAATTTTAAGCCCTGAGCCGCTTTTTTAAAATTTCATTTCGTAATTTCGCTACCGCCGCAAAATCACTTCTCTTCAAATCTAATTTGCACCGATTTTTTGTGCGCGCCGAGCCCTTCGGCGTCCGCTAGCGCCATGCACGCGCCCCCAAGCTCGTCTATGGCGCGCTTATTTAGTGCTATGATCGAGCTTCGTTTGATGAAGTTATAAACCCCTAGAGGCGAGAAAAATCGCGCGCTTCCGCCGGTCGGCAGCGTATGGTTAGGACCTGCGAGGTAATCGCCCATCGCCTCTGGCGTGTAGTGGCCCAAAAATATCGCGCCTGCGTGGCGTATGCGCGGAAGCAGCTCGTAGGCGTTCTCGGTCGCGATCTCGAGGTGCTCGACCGCAAGCTCGTTCATCAGATCGACGCACTCATTCATATCGCGCGCGATGATGATCGCGCCCTTGTTTTGGATGCTAGCGCGAGCGATCGGTTCACGCACGAGCGTAGGAAGCTGCTGCTCTATATGCTCTGCGACGGCAAGAGCGAATTTTTCATCGTCGCTTATCAAAAAGCTACTTGCGATCTCGTCGTGCTCGGCTTGGCTAAGCAGATCCACGGCGATGTTGCGCGGATTTGCCGCAGCGTTTGCGATGATGCCCACTTCGCTAGGACCCGCGATCATATCGATATTCACATCGCCGAACACGAGCTTTTTAGCGGTCGCTACGAAGATATTCCCGGGACCCGTGATGACGTCGACCTTGCCGATCGTGCGCGTGCCGTATGCCATCGCCGCGATCGCGCTGGCGCCGCCCACCTTGTAGGCCTTTTTGATCCCCAGCACATGCATCGCCGCGAGCAGTAGCTCGTTTACGACGCCGCCCACGGCGGGAGTGCAGACGCTGATATCCTCCACGCCCGCGACGATTGCGGGGATCGCATTCATCAGAAGCGAGCTCGGATACGCCGCCTTGCCGCCCGGGATATACAGCCCCGCGCGATCCACGGGCGTGATCTTTTGCCCGAGCATCGCGCCGCTTGGATCGAAGCTAAACCAGCTTCTCTCAAGCTGTTTTTCATGATAAGCGTAGATGCGCTCGTATGCGATCTGAAGCGCGTTTTTTAGCTCTGCGCTTAAGCCTTCATACGCGAGACTCATCTGCTCTTGCGTGATAGCCAGATCGCCCTGCACGCGCCATCTGTCAAATTTCTCAATCTGTTCAGCTAGCGCCTCATCGCCGCGCGCTCTGATCTCCTCGATGATGCCGCTTACGACGGGCATTACCGATCTCATATCCGTCTCGCCGCGGCGCACCAACCTCGCAAATTCCTCTTTGAAATTTGCGTCCGTGCTTCTTAAAATTTTCATTTTCGCTCCTTGTAATGCTTGGAATTTTAACGCTTTTTGCTAAATTTCGCCTTTAAGCTCGCGGCGATGTAAATTTACAGCTCGCCGATTTTCAAAAGATTAAGCGAAAATGAAATAAAATAGCCGAAATTTTAAATGGAGCGATGTATGAAAAAGATATTTTTAGCGCTGATCGCTACGGCGGCTTTATCGCTAGCAGAAGCCACGGCTTTGCCATCGGCGGAACAAGAAGATCCCGGTATAAGCAGATTACAAAGCGAATGCGATAGCAACAATACCTTAGCATGCGTGAATCTCGCCATGGCATACTATTCAGGGGATGGCGTGAAGCAGGATTATGAGAAAGCAAAAGAGCTAAATTCTAAAGCCTGTAATTTGGGAGACGGCTGGGGTTGCACCACCTTAGGGGCGTCATATGAATACGGCAAGGGCGTAGAACAAGATTATAAAAAAGCGACCGAACTATATTCTAAGGCCTGCGACTTAAAAAATAGCATAGCTTGCGGCAATCTGGGTGTTTTATACTACTCAGGCAAAGGAGTAAAGCAAGATTACAAAAAAGCAACCGAACTGCTTTCCAAGGCTTGCGATTTGCAAGAAGGTGACGGATGCTACAATCTTGGGCTTTTATATGCCTCGGGCGAAGGCGTAAAACAGGATTATAAAAAAGCAAGCGAGCTATATTTAAAAGCTTGCGATTTAAAACATGGCGAAAGCTGCCACAATCTTGGAATTTTATATGAAAAAGGGGAAGGCGTAAAACAAAGCTACCAAAAAGCGGATCAATTCTATTCTAAAGCTTGCGATTTAGAAGTTGCCGAAGGATGTTACAATCTTGGAGCTTCATACTATTTAGGCAATCATACAAAGCAGGACTATAAGAAAGCAAATGAATTGTTTTCTAGGACTTGTGATTTAGGATATAGCATAGGATGCTATGCTCTAGGGTTTTGGTATGCCTCAGGCGAAGGCATAGAACAAGACTTTGAAAAAGCAATAAATTTATATTCTAGAGCTTGCGATTTGGGGCATAACACAGGATGCTATAATCTAGGAGTTTTGTATAGTTCCAGCGAAGGTGTAAAGCGGGACTATAAGAAAGCGAGCGAACTATATTCCAAAGCTTGCAATTTGGGGAACGGGCTAGGATGTAGTGATCTAGGAGTTTTATATGAACAAGGGGAAGTCATAGAGCAAAACTATAACAAAGCAAATGAGCTATATTCTAAAGCTTGCGATTTGGATGTCGGTGAAGGTTGCAATAGTCTCGGGGTTCTATATGAGTCTGGTAAAGGTGTAAAACAAGACTTTGAAAAAGCAAAAGACCTGTATTCTAAAGCTTGCAATCTTGGAGATGGACTAGGATGTGTCAACTTAGGAGCTTTATATGAACAAGGAAAAGGTGTAAAACAAGATTACCAAATAGCAAATAAATTATTTTCCAAGGCTTGTGATTTAGAAATTGCCGAAGGGTGCAATAATCTTGGATATTTATATGAATCCGGCAAAGGGGTAAAAAAAGATAAGAGTATGGCGAAAAAATACTATGGTAAAGCCTGCGATCTAGGGATTAAACGCAGTTGCTACACCTATAAAAAACTAAACGAGCAAGGTTTTTGATCCATTTAAATTTTAAGCCGCCCGTTAAGCCCGTTTAAATTTGTGGCTTAAATTTAAAGGTCTAAATTTAAACCATATTATCCGCGCGGCGGTACTAAAAGCGCGCAAAATGCGCGGACTTAAAATTTAAACCCATTCCCGCCGCGGCAGATGCTGCGTAAGCGGTGTGTAAAATTTAGTGAGCCGCCAAATTACAACGACATTCGCGCCAAAATAAAAGGATACGTTCCGCCACCGTTAAAATTTCAGATGAGACGTTAATTCTTTAGGAATTTTAAAATTTTAAGCCCTCTTTTTTGCGGGCTAAAATTTCGAGCGAGCCGTTAAGGGTGAGCCACTAATTCGTAGCGTTCGCGTCGAACTGCAAAAATTTCCTGATCTCCTCCATCGCCTCTTTGTTTGAAAGGGTAAATTTTATCTCGATGCGGCGGCTAGCGTCCTTGTCCTCGAC
The DNA here is from genome assembly GCF_937997465.1 of uncultured Campylobacter sp. Lineage (GTDB taxonomy): Bacteria > Campylobacterota > Campylobacteria > Campylobacterales > Campylobacteraceae > Campylobacter_A. Next base: position 5,485 of record NZ_CALKTQ010000126.1, read on the forward strand.
GCCTCTACGCATCACGGGCTGCGTGTAGCTGCGACCGCTGGCGATGAGGTATTTTTGCAGTCGCTCATCTTTATTCCACGAGTTGATGAAATCCATCACCGCAAACGCTCTGTTTTGCGAGAGCTCGAGGTTGTACAAATATCCGCCGTCGCTGTCCGTGTGCCCTTCGATGATGATCTGATCTAAATTTTCGCGAATTTCGTCGTTATTCAAAAGCGCGGCAAAATAGCTCTGCAGCGTCGAGCGAAGCGTCTCTTTGGCGCTCTCTTTTAGCTCGCTTGAGCCTTTGTCGAAAAGGATCGACGAGCTTAGCGTCATCGCGCCGCTTTCGTTATCGATGCGGATCTTGCCGCCCAGCTTCTCCTTCAGATCGGCGATGATCTTGACCTTCATTCCGGTTAGGTTACGGATGCGGTTTTTCGTGACGTTGAGGTCTTGTAAAATTTTATTAAAATCGCTCTCCTTCTTCGTGAGCTGATCAAGCAAAAAGGCGATTTTAAGCTCGTTTTGGCTGATCGTAGCGTTGGCGTCGTCGCGCGCTTTTTGCAGAAGCGAGTTGATGTCTAAATTCTCTTTTTTCAGCTTTTCTGCCATCTCGGTTAGGTCTTCGATCTGTATGAAGTAGATGGAATTTTGCTTGCGAAGGTCGGTGTTTTCTATGTTTAGCTTCTCGAGCTGATCGCTAAAAATTTTATTCAGCGCTTCAAGCTCGGCGCTTTTTTTCTCCTGGCTTTGAAGGCTTGCTAGAGCGCTTGAAATTTGACTTTCTTTCTCCTGCAGGTTGCTTTGCGTGAGGAAGTATTTGACGATGATGCCGCCTACTAAAAGCACGAAAACAAAAAGCAGTCCCGCCATCAAATCGGCGTACGCAATCCAAAAGGTCTCTTTTTCTTCGTTATTCGTTTTCATCTAAAAGTGCTTTTTCATCGATGCTCGCAAGCGTTTTTCGAAGCTCTTCGATGATGCTTTCGTTGCTCGTTCGCGCAGTGTCCTCTCCAGCTAAAAGGGCCTTCAAATCCGCGCTTAACCCCTTAAAGCTAGCGTCAATTTTAGCGGCGTAAGCATTCTGCGAACTTGAAATTTCGCCCGCAAACCCGCCCAAGGAAGCATTTAGGCTCTTGATTTGAGCGCTTAATGCACTAGTAATGTTAGCCAGCTCGCCTTGCCCGTCCGTTAAAGTCTTAGACTGATTTAGATACTGCGCGGAAATTCCGTTTTGAATTTCGATTAGGCTTGCAGACACGGACTTAAGCGCAGATAAAATTTGAGCGAAGCTCTTATCTAACTCACCGTGAGCGAGATTTGTCCTTTGGATCATCTCTCCTGCCTTTTCAAGCTCTTCTTGTGTAATCGCCATACTTCGCTTCTCGGCTTCCATTACGCTTTCAAAAGCGCCGATTTTTTCATCGATTAGGCGGTTTAGCCTTTCGGTAAAATTCGTAGAGCTCATCATCGCAAATGAGCGCGAAATTTCAGAATTAGCGTTTAAAATTTCATTCAGATAGCCCTGTGTTATTTCGTCTTTGTTCCAGAAAAAATTTTTAGTGGAATTTTTGTATTTAATGAGCAGACGCTCATATTTGCTAATGCCTTTTTTCTCAAAATATATCCACCAAAGCGCTAAGAAAATTCCATAGATCGAGACGTAAAATGCTGTACCTACGCCGCCTAGAAGCTGCGCGATCTCGGTTTCGAGCCCATCGATATTGCTTGAGGAAAAGTGCGGCATCGAAATCGCAATCGAGATGAAAGTTCCTAAAATTCCAAGCATCGGAAAGACTGCCGACGCGACGGAAGCGTAGTTTTGATTACGCAGCGAGTAGCCGTATTCGTCCACAAAAAGATCAAAGCTGGCATCTGATTTTTTTTTGCCGCCGATACTTAAGAGATTGGCGACGATGTAATTTTTCAGCTCACGCTTGAAATCATCGATATTATTTTGAAAATTTAAGCAGCCATATTCTGCATTATGACGAGCTAAAATTAGTGCAATAATGAGCAAAACCGCAAGCATCAGGATCGAGTGCGTTTCTACCTTCAACCCGATAAGCCCCAAATAGCCCAGCAAAAACACCACAAAAACCGCAATCGGCAGAGCTGCGATCTTAAAAAAAACGCCCGCTAGCGAGCGCTCCTTCGCCTCAGGTAGCGTGATATCGAGCACTTCGTTATTCGGGCGATCCATATTAGTTCCTATTTAGGCAATTTAGATTGTCAAATGCGACCTGCAAGCGCGCCACCATACTCTGCTCGCCTGCTCTCAGCCATTTGCGAGGATCGTAGAATTTTTTATTCGGTTTATCCTCACCTTCCGGATTGCCGATTTGAGCTTGCAAATAGCCGCGATTTTTGGCCTCATAAGCGCGCACGCCGTCCCAAAACGCCCACTGCGTGTCGGTGTCGATATTCATCTTAACTACGCCGTAGCTAACGGCTGCCTTGATGTCGGAGATCTCGCTGCCGCTGCCGCCGTGAAAGACAAAATTTACGGGCTTTTCGGATTGTAGATTAAATTTTTCGCGCACGAATTTTTGAGAATTTTTTAAAATTTCGGGTCGCAGCACGACGTTGCCCGGCTTATACACGCCGTGGACGTTGCCGAAGCTTGCTGCGATACTGAATCTATCGCTGATTTTGCCAAGTCGCTCGTAAGCAAGCGCGACATCTGCGGGCTGGGTGTAAAGCCGCGCATTATCGACGCCGGTATTATCGACGCCGTCCTCTTCGCCGCCCGTGACGCCAAGCTCGATCTCAAGCGAAATTCCAAGATCGCTTAAAATTTCCAAATACTTCTCGCAGGTCGCTAAATTTAGCTCCAAATCATCCTCGCTAAGATCGAGCATGTGCGAGCTAAACAGCGGCACGCCGTGAGCTTTTTTATGAGCGGCATTAGCTTCGATGAGCTCGTCAATCCACGGGAGCAGCTTCCTTGCGGCATGATCGGTATGTAAAATCACCGCAACGCCGTAATGGGCTGCCAGAGCATGCACCTGGCGCGCACCCGCGATAGCGCCCAAAACCGCGGCATTAGGGCAAGTAGCGCCCGCGTAAAACGCTGCGCCGCCGTTGCTAAACTGAATAATAACGGGCGAATTTGCGATTTTAGCGCTTTCCAAGACGGCGTTTATGGAATTTGATCCCACTACGTTTACCGCAGGGATCGCAAAGCCCTGCTGCTTCGCATACGCATAGACCTTACTTACGTCATCGCCGCTTAAAACGCCCGGTTTTACTATATCTAAAACGCCCATTTTTAGCTCCTATATTATTTATACTCGATTTTGGCGTTTTTGTGAAGATCTGCCGCTTTTTGCTCGACTGCTTTTGCCGCTTTTTGCTGTCTAAGTACGCGCTCTATAAAAGGCTTTGCCTCGCTTTGACTTAACTGCTTTTTAGCTTGAGACTCCTCTTTTAACACGACGTGATATCCGACTCTGCTTCTAATAGCTTTAGTAGTGATTTGACCATCTTTTATCTTAGAGATCGCATCGGCAAAAGGCTTGACCTGATCGCTAGGCATCCAGCCTAGCTCGCCGCCGGTTTGTTTAGCCTGCGGATCGATAGATTTAGCTTTGGCAAGCTCTGCAAATTTAGTAAATAGTGCACTGTCGCTAAGCCCTTTTAACTGCTTAATAATATCGTTTGCCTCAGCTTCGGTTTTAACGACGATCTGAGCCGCTTTGATTCTCGCAGGCTCGGTAAAGCGCGCTTTGTTTTTGTTATAAAAATCGGCTATTTCTTTATCGTCGATATTTATTTTGCTGGCTTCTTTAGCCTGCCATACACGAAGCGCTAAGTTATCTTTTACGATTTCAAGCTCTTTTTTATAAACGTCTTCGTCCATAACGCCCGATTTTTTAGCTTCATCCGTTAGCAGCATCAGATCGATACCTTTATCGATAAGCTCCTTCTTTTGATCGGCATTAAGAGCGGCGATATCTACATTGCCTATGCCTTGAAGTAGCGGAGCAAGCTCTTTTTCGGTTACGTCTTTGCCATTTACGGTAGCGTAAACGGTAGCGTTGAGGCTGATAGCGGCAGCCAAACTAAGTGCTGTAAATAAAACTTTTTTCATCATAATTCCTTAAAAAAATTTTAATGGCGATTATAACTCAAAGTTGTTAACAATCAAACTGTACTTTAGAATTTTAGGGTAGAATTCCGCCTTGAGGAGATGCAAATGAGAAGTAAGAAAGATATTTTAGAGATAAAAAAGAGAATTTTGCAAAACTTTGCAGAAGAGCGCAGTGAGCTGAAATTTAAAGACACCTATCAGCTTTTGGTCTGCGTGATGCTTAGCGCGCAGTGTACCGACAAGCGGGTAAATTTGATCACGCCGCGCTTTTTTGCGGAATTTCCTAGCGTTGAGGAGCTCGCAAAGGCCAATCTGGCAAGCGTAAAGCTGCTAATCAGCTCGTGCAATTTCTACAACAACAAAGCGGTAAATTTAATCAAAATGGCGCAGGCGGTGGTTAGCGATTTCGGCGGCGTCGTGCCGCTTGATGAAGCGGGGCTAAAATCTCTTGCGGGCGTGGGGCAAAAGACCGCTCACGTCGTGCTTTTGGAGGGCGCGGGCGCAAACGTGATGGCGGTGGATACGCACGTCTTTCGCGTCGCGCATCGCCTGGGGCTGAGCCGTGCAAAGACGCCTGAGCTTACAGAGCGTGATCTGAGCGAGGCTTTTAAGACGGATCTTGGCAAGCTGCACCAAGGCATGGTGCTTTTCGGCCGCTACACCTGTAAGGCGATAAAGCCGAACTGCAAGGAGTGCTTTTTAAACGAGCTGTGCAGCAGCAAGGATAAGAATTTTCCGTAAAATTTAGCTTACGAATGCGGGCTAAATTTTACGGATTTAAAATTTTATGAAATTTTACTTTTTGATGCCTACCGCTTTGCCAGCCAAGCCCGGTATCCTTCGCTTTTAATCACGTCCGCGATGCTTTTTACCATCTCCTGCGGCAGAAATTCGGACTTTTTATCGATGACGGACACTAATGCGTAAGTATTATCGTAATCTTGCAGCGCTAGGCCCGCACGTACCAGCGTTTCGTATAAAAACGGCTCGTCTTTTTCGATGCTCACCGCATCGTCGTTTAAAAACTCATAGATGAACGCAAGCTGTTTTTTATCGCCGATTTTTAAAAAATAATCGGCTAAATTAGTCGCGCTCTTAATGATGATTTTGCGTAGCTCGTCTATCTGCCGCGCAGAGTAACGCTGGGTAATCAGCCGCCAATTTTCCGCCATCCTCGCCGCGATGATAGATAGCTCGAAGGCTCTGCCGCCATAGGCATATTTTTCACTTTCGTCGCCGATTTTTTCTATGGCCTCGAATTCGCTCATCATATACTCGTATAGCTCCTCATCGCTGCCGCTGAAATTTTCTAAATATATCGTCTCGGCGATAGTCTCGGAATTTTTGGGCAGATCGCTTGCGTATTCGGGCTCCTGCTCTTCATTTTCTTCGTCCCAGGCGGCTTTTCTAGCTTCAAAAGTTTTAAAATCCACCAGCGGATTAGCGCCCTTTTTTACGAATTTAAAAAAGGTAGAAATATCGATCTGATACTCATCTTCGCAAATTCCATCCTTAAACATCAGCTCGCTATTTTCAAAAAATTCCCAACCATCAAGCGCACCTAGGTAGCTTCGACCGATCCGTCCGTCTAGGATATAGACGCATTCGCTAGCGCTATGATCAGGCATTGTGTGGTCGTTTGAGACGATATACGGCGCTTGCGTTTTTCCAAAAACCTGCAACATTCCGTCGTTGTATTCGCCGCTTATGCCCCAAAGCGCCGTTAGATTGCCGCCGATCGCGATAACGCCGTCCTGCGAATGCAGATAATCGCACGCCGTATCTTTGGCGACTTGTAAAAACATATAATCATCATCGATGATATCGCCATCAAAAAATAAATTTCCGTTAACAAACATCGCTCGTGCGCTATTTTTACCACCCGCATCGCTAAATTTATCCTTAAGCCAAGCGGAATTTATCGTGCCTCCCGACAGGCTAAGATCGCCATCAAACACCAGCACGTCAAAACTACCATCTAAATATAAATTTGAGTTGTATTTTTTCTCAAATTCATCATAAGGCAGTATAAAAACGGGTGGAATTTTAGTTGCGAAAGGGCTACGGTTTTCGTATTTCTTTGCTTGTGATTTAACAATCTGCTCGCAATTTTGCAGAAAATTTTTGATATGGTTTTCCATTTTTATATCCTTTTAAATTTGCTATTTGCGGCGGGTGGTCTCGCCGAGCAAATTTTAGCGTCCGCTCTGCTTCATTCTTTGTGTTCGCAGCTTTTTAAGAAGTAGTTGCGAGCAAAGCGAAGCAAAAATTCATTTAAAATCACTCTTGAGGCAAATCACCGCAAATTTAAAGGCGAAGTATTTTTGTTCTAGACGAGGCGGATTTAAATTTTACGACGGGAGCTACCTCGTCGGTAGTGACCGAGTAAAATTTAAATCCAACGAAGTATGAAGGAAAAAGACAAGCCACTTTTTGCAAAGAGTTTATTGGTTTATGACGTCATAATACGACGGTATCACCGGTGTCAGCAAATCATCGCTTATCTTAAAATCCTTTTTCGTATTGCTTAGCGTGATTTTGATTTTGTTGCCGAGCTTATCCTCGTAATCGATCCTTGTCGGGATGTAGTTTTTGACGGTGATTAGATACTCTACGCCGTCGTATTTGGCTTTGTAGAGAGTGTCGGTGATCTTAACCGCGTTTCTAACGACGTCGATTAGATTGGGCGCCTTTTCAAATTTAGAGATGATCGCTTGTTCGAGGGCATCCTCGATCACGACAACGCGGTTTTTATCAAAGTAGATTTTTTTAGGCGTCGGACGCTCGTAGATCCAGTAGGCGCGGTTGTTGCTTTTTGCGTAAAATTTACCGAAATAATCGACCGTTTCGTTCTCGCTTGTGATGGTTTGTATAAAGTCGCTTTGAAGCGTGACGAAATTTAACGTAACTCCGAAAGCCGAGGCGCAAAAGAGCAAAAATGCTAAAATTTTTTTCATATATTTTCCTTTATCGGGCGAAATTCTAGCTAAGTTTAAATAATAAAATGTTAAAATCCAAGCTTTAACAAAATTTAAAAAGGCTAAAAATGATAACGGCGTTTATGCAGAAGGTATTTGGCACGAAAAATGACAGGGAAGTAAAAAAATATTTCAAACGAGTCGCCTACATAAACTCGCTCGAGAGCAAATATCAAGCGATGAGCGATGATGAGCTAAAGGCAAAATTTAACGAATTTAAAGCACAGGTACAAAACGGAGAAAAGAGTCAGGACGAGTTGCTAGACGATGTATTTGCCATCGTGCGAGAGGTGGGTAAAAGGACGCTAAACATGCGCCATTTCGACGTTCAGCTAATCGGCGGTATGGTACTAAACGACGGTAAGATCGCCGAGATGAAAACGGGCGAAGGTAAAACCCTCGTAGCAAGCTTGCCCGTCGTTCTAAATGCGATGAGCGGCAAAGGCGTGCACGTCGTGACCGTAAACGACTACCTCGCCAAACGCGACGCGACGCAAATGGGTGAGATTTATAAATTTCTAGGCCTTAGCGTGGGCGTGATACTAGGCGGCGAATACGACGACTCGGCGCGCAAAGCGGCATACGATAGCGACATCACGTACGGCACGAATAACGAATTTGGCTTTGACTACCTACGCGACAATATGAAAATGGATTTCAAAGACAAGGTGCAAAGAGAGCATAACTTCGTCATCGTGGACGAGGTCGATAGTATCCTCATTGACGAGGCCAGGACTCCGCTCATTATCTCGGGTCCTACAAACCGCACGCTAGACGGCTACATCAAAGCAAACGAGGTCGCGCGCCAAATGAAGCGAGGCGAACCGCCTGCGACTCCGCAAGAAAAGGCCACGGGCGACTTTACCGTCGATGAGAAAAACCGCACTATAGCCATCACCGAAGAGGGCATCTCAAAGGCCGAAAAGCTCTTTGGTGTGGCAAATCTCTACGATATGGAAAACGCGATTTTGAGCCACCACCTAGACCAAGCTCTAAAGGCGCATAATCTCTTTGAAAAGGACGTGCACTACGTAGTTCGTGACGGGCAAGTCGTAATCGTAGATGAATTTACGGGGCGTCTTAGCGAAGGACGAAGATTTAGCGAGGGCTTGCACCAAGCGCTCGAGGCTAAAGAGGGCGTAAAGATCCAAGAGGAGAGCCAAACGCTAGCCGATATTACATTTCAAAACTACTTTAGGCTTTACAAAAAATTATCGGGCATGACGGGTACGGCGCAGACGGAGGCGACCGAGTTTTCGCAAATTTACAAGCTTGACGTCGTATCGATCCCGACAAACGTGCCAGTTATCAGAAAAGACAACAACGATCTCATCTATAAAACAGAAAACGAGAAATTTAAAGCCGTCATCAACGAGATCAAAAAGGCTCACGACCGCGGTCAGCCCGTACTAGTGGGTACCGCCTCGATCGAAAAGAGCGAAAAGTTACATAACCTACTCGTAAAAGAAAAGATCCCGCACTCCGTGCTAAACGCTAAAAATCACGAAAAAGAAGCCGAGATCATCGCTCAAGCCGGCGCTCGCGGCGCGGTTACGATCGCGACGAATATGGCTGGACGCGGCGTAGATATCCGTATCGACGACGAGGTGCGAAACCTAGGCGGTCTATACATCATCGGCACCGAAAGACATGAAAGCCGCCGTATCGACAACCAGCTGCGAGGCCGCTCGGGACGTCAGGGCGATCCTGGAGTGAGCCGCTTCTATCTAAGCCTTGAGGATAATCTACTTCGGATATTCGGCAGCGACCGCATAAAAGCGATAATGACGCGCCTTGGTATCGAAGAGGGCGAAAGCATCGACTCGAAAATGGTCACTAGAGCCGTCGAAAATGCGCAAAAAAAGGTCGAAAGCCTGCACTTTGAAGCGCGAAAACACATCCTCGAGTACGACGACGTCGCAAACGAGCAGAGAAAAACGGTGTATAAATTTAGAAACGAGCTACTTGATCCAAATTTTGAAGTCGGCGAAAAAATCAAACAAAATCGTGCCGAATTTGTCGAGCATCTGCTAGCTCAGGCCGGAATTTACGCAGGCGAGCCAAAGAGCGAATACAATCTCGAAAAACTAAGCTCCGTGATAATCTCAAACGGCGCGTTCATGCAGCCAGACGAGCTAAAAGATCTCGACTACGCCGAGCTTGTTAAGAAGATAACAGCTAAATTTGAGTCCGACTACGAGGAAAAAATGGGCGTCATAGGCGAAGATCAGCGCAAATACCTAGAAAAGGTGCTTTGCCTACAAGTGCTAGACACTGCGTGGCGCGAGCATTTATATCAGATGGACATCCTAAAAACCGGCATCGGACTGCGCGGCTATAACCAAAAAGATCCGCTCACCGAGTATAAAAAAGAGAGCTTTAATCTCTTTATGGAGCTCGTTAGCCGCATTAAATTTGAAAGCATCAAGCTCCTAACGGCCGTACGCTTAAGCTTCTCCGAGCCTACAGAGTCTGCGCCGCAAGAAGCGCAAGATACCGAGATTGCTAGAGTGCCCGAGAGCGAAGAAAAGCCCGGCAAAAAAGTATCCAGAAACGACCCATGCCCGTGCGGAAGCGGCAAAAAGTACAAAGACTGCCACGGCAAGAGCGGCCCTAAAAAAGGAGCTTTTGCTGAGGATTGGGATAAAATTTAGCTTTGGCGTTTTGGCGGCGGTTTGCTAAATTTTGCATTTAAGTTAGCCGCCGTTTTTATAGCGGCGCGAAGTCGTAAATTTAACGCCTAGCTTTTGCAAGCGGTTTAAAAATTTGGCGTCAAATTTACACGGATGGACGATTTAAATTTTAAACTCGCCTCAGCGCAAATTTAAACAAGACAAAGCGACGCAAAAGTAGCGAGCAAACCAAAGCCCAAATTTAAACAACGGAAAATCAAATGAGCCTAACCAAATATCTACTTTTTAAATATCTACGGTTTGACAAAACCCAGCCATTTATCATGCTTTCGGCGCTGCTAGCATTTCTAGGTGTGGGCGTCGGGCTCATGGTGCTCATCGTTGCGATGGCGATCATGAACGGCTTTGACAAGGAATTTGAGCGCAAACTTTTTACCATGAACTACCCGATCACGATCCTCTCTGCCATACGCGGCAACATCGACGAGAGCGATGTTAACGAACTAAAGCAAAAGTTTCCGAATCTCAAATTTAGCCCATATATCATGAGTCAAGTTATCATAAAGGGGGCGAATAGCTTTGAGGGCGGACTGCTTTTTGGCGTAAATTCAGCCGACGAAAAGCAGATAAACTCAGTCGTTGCGGCCGGCCTTGAGGACCGCGAGCTTGACGGATACGGCCTGCTCGTAGGTCAAGGCGTCAAAAACGAGATGATGATAAACGAAAATGACAAACTCACGCTCATTTTTACCAAAAATGACCCGAGCGGCTTTGCTCTAACGCCCAAAATGAAGCGCTTTGACGTCGTGAGCTCGTTTAGCTCGGGGCTTGTGGCCTACGATAAAAGCTATCTATACACGAGCGTGGAGGCGCTGCGTAAGATACTTGAGTACGATGAGGGCAAATTTGACGGCATACATGTGTTTTCAGACGATCCGTTCGCCGATATCGAAAAGATCTCGCGCGAGCTACGGCTAGGACAAAAAGCCATCGGCTGGTGGCAGCAAAACGGCAACTTTTTCTCCGCTTTGGCTCTCGAAAAACGCGCGCTTTTCATCGTTTTGATGCTCATCATCCTAGTTGCCTCACTAAATATCGTAAGCTCGCTGCTCATGACCGTCATGAATCGCCGCCAGGAGATCGCGTTACTACTCTCGCTGGGCGCTAGCAAGGCCGAGATCAAAAAGAGCTTTTTTGCGCTGGGAGCCACGATAGGTGGAGGTGGGATAGTGTTTGGACTCGTGCTCGGGCTCTTTGGCGTATGGCTACTCGGTAGCTTTGATATCGTAAATTTGCCAGCCGACGTTTACGGCAGCGCGAAGCTTCCTATGGAGTTATCTTTGCTCGATCTTGTTATGATTTTGGTCGGAGCGGTCGTTATAGTGGCGTTTTCGTCGTTTTACCCTGCTAAAAAAGCCGCGCAAATAAACGTACTTGAGACGCTTAGGAATGAATAAATCGGCATTTTAGCCGAAATGCTTTTGGGTTAAATTTGAGCGAATAAAAATTTGCTGTTTTGACCGCGCTGGCTCGTCTATTTTTTGAATTATATAAAAAGCGGCGAAATTTTATTTATATAAAAATACGCCGCTTTAAATTATTTTCGTTCGAGTTTTTATTCTCGCGCGTGTAAATTTTTAAATTTAAGCCGCCGTCGGCGTCAAATTTGCCCTCCAAACTAGAAATTGTACATCGTGTAAGGTATCCGCAACCAAGTAGTAGCCGTAAGTTTGCCTATGTTTTTTATACTGCAACGGTTGCTAAATTTACTTACGTCATTTAGAAAAGCTATGCTTAAGGTTGGTGCTTATGCTAAATTTACGCCATATTTTGCTGCTATTTTGAAAGTTATTATATTAATTTGCAAGCAAAAATTTGAGACCCTTTAAGATATAATGCTCAAAATTTAATCCAAATTTGGGGAGAAAAATGACGAATTTCGAGTATGCGCGCCGCATTGACGAGGCTGCAGGGCTGGATCTTGATTTAGATTGCAAAGAGATAGATCTGCAGGATAAGTTTTACGGACTTTTTCAGTGCTTTATGCCCGATGGCATCGGTATAGAAACGGTGTTTGCGCCGCTGCAAAACGGCACCGAGCTGCAAGCGCGCATAATGCCGATCTACACAGCCACGGCGCAGCAGACGCAAGAGGCGTTTGGTCGGGGCGTGGCGCCGGGGTATTTTTGTCCACCGCAGGATCCGAAATTTGATGACGAAGGACTTAAGAGCCTAGCTTTAGCGCACGTTCGAAATTTAAAAATTTTTGCCGAGTTTCTCGGTGATGACGAGTTTTTAAAAATGCTTAACGAAATAAAATCCGCGTGCGTGCAGGAAAGTTTTGATTTTAGGGGGGCATAAAGACGAACTTGCGGATTCCGTCTACGGGGCGAGTGGATGATAGATTCGCCTAAGCTTGATGTGAAGCTATGGGTGCTCAGCGAGGCGTACTATTCGATCGACTGCGACTACCTTCTGTCGGCGTATTTGCAGTATCCAAACTACGCGCAAAGGCCACAAGAGGACTTTTTAAAGCCCTATTTCGAGCTATATCTAGCGGGGCGGAAGGTCGCGTTTGAGCAGAGTCAAGTCGTGGTTTTTATGCGCTAAATTTACGCAGACAAGGAAACTAAATGCAAACGGACGCTTTTGGCCGGCTAAAATTTGAGCTCTGCGAATACCTAAGGCTCTATGATACGGGACTAAAAGCTGGCAAACGAGTATCTAAAGGGCACCGTTGGTAAATTTAAAAGCGAATTTAGCCAGACGCAGCGGGACTATGCACTAGGCGAACTTTGCCGCGAAATTTTAGACGAAAGCAAAAGCGAGCTAAAAAATCTAAAAAACCGCGGCAACGGCGAGCTGCCATTTCGGCTCGGCGAGCTAGTCGGCGAGTATCTAAAAGGGTGCTGCGACGCAGGCGAGATGCCGCATCTACGCTGGGCGCATCAGATTTACATGCGCGGTTTGCATGAGCTTGGTGGGGACGAGCTTTTGCGCCGTGCATACCGCCATGAGCGCTGCGACGAGCGAACTGTGGAGCTATACTTTTGCATGCTACTAGACGCGCTAGACTGGGGTGCGCACCACTTTCCAGATGGCTGCCTGATCGAGCGCTCATACTATGAGCAACTAACCCGCGAAGCTCGTGACGCAAGATAAAAACACGAGATAAGCGCGCGGCTAAATTTAGAGTTTGAATACTTCGTAAAGCTTTACGAATGTTATTTTGAGTTTAAGTCTCGCGGCGGCAAGGTTGATTTTTACGTGCTGTGCGAAAAGGCGAGGCTAAATTTCGCGCCTGCAAAGTCTTTTTATTATGAGTAGCGAGGAGCCACTAAATTTGATCAGATACAAATTTAAAACAAGCGACAAATTTACGGGCTCAAAATTTGGCGTTTAGTTAGTCGCAAACGATACGCCAAATTTTAAAATTTAAGCAAATGTGGCTCGGTTTAAATTTTAACTCAAATTTTATCCGCGCGCCACAGCTCGGCAAACGCTCAAATTTACGCCTACGCCGCTATATTTTGCAGATTTTCAAAGCTAAATACGTTTAGCCCGTTTTTGTATTCGTAGCTTAGAGTTAGCTTATGTGCTTTGATTATATTTTCGACGATGTAGAGTCCTAGACCGAAGCTCTTTTGCGCGCTTTCGCCCTTGGTAAAAGGCTCGACGTAGTGGCGCAGTTCCTTTGATAACCGCTCGCCTTTGTTGATAAATTTGATCGACTCGCGCGTGATAGTTATATTTACGTGCTTGTTTGGAGAGTATTTTAGCGCGTTATCGATCATGTTCTTGGCGGCGATCGCTAGTAGCTTAAAGTCTGCATTTAGGCTCACGTCCTCTAGCTTACTGATCGTGACCTGTCCGGGATCGACCATCGCGATATCCAGAGCCTCGTCGATGACGTCGTCGATACGGCAAATTTTGGTGTTATTTAGCGCGATGTTTGAGGTGACTTGCTCGACTGCGGCAAATTCGTTTATGAGATTTTCGAGTTTTATAAACACCGACACGAGTCGCTCTTGGTTTTTGCTCTTTTCGATCATTTCGGCGGCTAGGCGGCCTTTGGTGATCGGCGTTTTTAGCTCGTGCATTATGTTTCTTAAAAATAGCTTGCGCGACGCGTTTAGGTTTTTAATCTGACAAACCGCGTCGTAAAACGCTTCCGCAACCTCGGAAATTTCGTCGTTACCGCTGCTGACGTTTTGTACTTCGTCGATCTCGCCCGCGGCAAATTTAGCTATCTGGCGCTTTAGCTTTCTTAGCGGTTTTAGCTTCCTGATAACAAAAACGTAAGCGGCCAGAAGTATGATCGCAACTAGCAAAAAGATAATCTTGATGATGTCATAGCGGTATGGTTGATAGTCGTTATCCTTTAAAAGCAGGATTTTATCTACGTGTTGGACTTTTAGATAGTGGTGATTTTGATAGATCATGATGGCGCTAGAACCGATGTCTGCGGATATCTCCTCAAGCACGGTTGCGTTTGCTAGGATCTCTTCTTTTTGCTGTTCGTTTGTGATCTCAGGCATCTTAAAGTCGCCCGTTTGACGCTCGTATTCTTTTTCGTTTATGATACCGCTCATCAAAAAGAGCTGATTTCTAGCGATCGTGGAGTATTTGGCGTTTAGCTCGCGCGCATAGTTTTGCTTGTCGTAGTCCATCAGCCACAAAAACGCGAGAAATATGCTCGTAAGCGCAAGCGCGAAGATAAAAGTGATAGTGTAAAAAACCGATGAGCGTTTCATTTGCGGGCTTTAAAATTTACTGCATTAGCTTATAGCCGATGCCGCGGATGGCGTGGATGTATTTTGGCTCTTTGGGGTCGTCGCCTAGCTTGCCTCTGATGCGGCCGATAATGACGTCGATGCTCTTATTCGTCGAGTCCTCGCTGATGCTCGCGCAGTTGTAGATAAACTCCTCGCGAGTGATGGCGCCGCCTTCTTTTTGTAGCATGTATTTTAGGATGTCGTACTCGGCCGCGGTCAAATTTAACGGCTCGCCTTTTAGCGTGATGATGTGCTTAAAATCATCTACTGCGATGTCTTTTTCGCGTGCGCTCTCTTTTGCGCCGCTTAAATTTGCGCCCGCTACAGTGCTTTGGCGGCGCAGGTGGCTTTTGATACGAGCTAGCAGCTCCTGCGGGTCGTAAGGCTTTGGCAGATAGTCATCCGCGCCGTTATCTAGGGCATTTACCTTGTCGGTGATGTCGTGGCGTGCGCTAGAGATGATGATAGGCACGTCGTGGCGCTTGCGGATCTCTTTGCACACTTCTAGGCCGTCGAGTCCCGGTAGCGTGAGGTCTAGGATTACGAGGTCAAATTTTTCTACGTTTAGCGTCGAAAGTCCGATATACGGCTCCTCCGCCGTCGTTACGCTCATATCGCTTTTTGCTAAAAACTCAGTCAAAATTTCCGCTAGCTCTAAATCATCTTCTATCATTAGAATTTTTATCATTTTATGTCCTTTTGGGGATTATAGCGAGTTTTGACTAAATTTTTAATGGCGGTAGCGGCTTATCTGGCGAGCGCTTTTTCGCTGCCGGCTAAATTTAGCTCGGCAAACTATCTGCCTAGCCTACGCTAGATTTTGTGTGCTAGTAAAATTTGAGCCAAACTAAGACGCTCAAATTTGAAGCTATGAATTT
>NZ_CALKTQ010000127.1 GCF_937997465.1 uncultured Campylobacter sp.
AAGATCATCTCGCAGTCTGATATCTACATCGTCGAGCGTTTGGGTAAATTTCACAAGGTGCTTGACGGCGGATTTCACATCATCATCCCGTTTGTAGATCAGATCCGCGCCGTGATCACCGTGAGAGAGCAGCTAGTAGATATCACGAAGCAGCAAGTCATCACCAAAGATAACGTAAATATCAGCGTAGACGGCATCGTGTTTTTAAAGGTCGTGGACGGCAAAATGGCTCTATATAACGTTGATAGTTATAAGCGCGCGATAGCAAATTTGGCCATGACGACGCTGCGCGGCGAGATAGGCGCGATGAACCTTGATGATACGCTTAGCTCGCGCGACCGCCTAAACTCCGCATTGCAAAGAGCGCTCGGAGACGCCGCCGATAACTGGGGCGTAAAGATCATGCGCGTCGAGATCTCCGAGATTTCCGTGCCGCACGGCATCGAAGAGGCGATGAATCTACAAATGAAAGCCGAGCGTGAAAAACGCGCCATCGAGCTAAAAGCGCAGGCTGAAAAAGAGGCGCTCATCCGCAACGCCGAGGCGCTAAAACAAGAAAAAGTATTGCAAGCCGAAGCCATCGAGCGTATGGCCGATGCAAAAAAATACGAGCAAATCGCGCTAGCGACGGCCCAAAAAGAGGCGATGGATATGATAAACGAAAGCATGGCGCAAAACGCAAAAGCCGCCGAGTTCCTGCTCGCGCGCGACCGCGTGGGAGCCTTTAACGAGCTAGCCAAAAACGGCTCGAAAGATAAAATTTTAGTCCCTTACGAAGCGACCGAGCTCATCGGCTCACTAAGCGTTTTAAAGGACTTTTTAGGCGCTAGGGCGGCGAAATGATACCCGCGTACTTGATGCTGGCTGCGGGCGTTGGGTTGGTCATGCTCGAGTTTATGCTCGGTAGCTTTTTCGTGCTATTTTTCGGGCTTGGATTTTTAGCGGTCGGAGTTTTGGGATTTTTTATCGATATCGCTTGGGAGCATCAAATTTTACTCATCGCTATCGTCTCGTTAGTCCTGCTTTTTGCGCTTAGAAAGCCGCTAAAGGACAAATTTAACCAGCACGAAAGCGAGGTCAAAGATGACTTTTTAAACGAGAGCGGCGAGGGCGAGATCAGAGAGGGCATGGTTTATTTTAAAGGTACTTTGTGGCGCTACGACGGAAATTTAGCCGAGGGCGCAAAGGTGCGCGTGCTCGGCACAAAGGGAAATAAAGTCGTTTTGGAGCGAGATTAAATTTGAGCTTTTGAGGCGGCTTAATGCTTTAATCTAAGCCGCCTTTTTGCTTCGCTCAAATTTAAAAGATATCGATGAAACTTGCCATAGATGCGTATTATGCGGGAAGTAAGGCTAAAGTCGTAGGGTTTTGTTTGAAAACTTTAGCGACGAAAAGCCGCTCAAAATCATCTAGAAAGTAGTGGACGACGTAGCGCCGTATGAGAGCGGAAGTTTTTATAAAAGAGAGCTGCCGCGCATCGTCTCGCTTTTGCAGGATTTGGACGTGCGGGATATCTCGCTCATCGTGATAGACGGTTTCGTTTATCTTGACGACGAGGGCGGATACGGTCTGGGCGAGCATTTATACGAATGCTTAGAGTGCAGATCGTGGGCGTAGCCAAATCACCTTTTAAAGGCAGCTGTAAGCTCGTAAGAGAAATTTGCAGAGGCGACAGCAAGAGGCCGCTTTTTGTTAGCGCGATCTGTATGGACGTACGAAGCGGCGCTGCTAGTAAAGGGGATGAGCGGCGAGTTTAGAGTGCCTAGCTTGCTTAAAATTTTAGACGACGAGACTAAAAGCGATTTTTAACTACTTTGCTGCGAAATTTGAGCTTAATTTTGATGTTGCCAGCTGGCGTAAATTTGAGGGGGAATGCGATCAAATTTGACCTTGACCGCATTAAATTTTAGTGTTTGTGATGGGGACAGGCGTGTGCTTTGTCGCTTGCGCCGCTTTTTCCGTGATGAGCGCAGCCTTTATCTTGCGCGCACCCGTGCGCTTTTGCGTCGCATTTTGAGTATGGCTTTGATTTGTCGCTATCGCCGCCGCAGCCCAGGCTTTTATCCGCTCCGTGATTGTCGTGATGAGGGCATTCTTTCATCTCTGCGTGAGACTGTGCGCAGCTAGCGTTTGCCATGCCGTGATGCGGGCAGCTTGCATCTTTTATCTGCGTAGCGTGGCGATACTCCTGCGCGTTTTGCTGGGTCGGAGCTGATTTGTTCGCCGCGCAGCCTGCAAAAACTAGCGCCGCAATCGCAGCTAAAACTAAATTTTTCATCTTTTTTCCTTTGATAAAATGTCTCGGGATTTTATCAAATTTAAGCTTTATAAATCGGGTTAAATTTGAGCGGGCGGCAGAAACTATTTAAATTTAAAAAGCCGTTGCAAATTCGACTCTGGGCTTTATACGTTCGATTATCTGTGACGGTGCGGAGCGTCGCAGCTAGCGCCAAAAGGCTAAAATTTAGCTCGAGAGCGTCTTTTGCGGATTCTAAAATTATTTCTTTTCTTTGCGTATGCCGTAAAATGATATCCGCAAGACATTAAAGACGTGAATTTATCAAAGATAAAAGCGTTTTTCGCTAAACTCGCGTAAAAAATTTAAAGGAAAAATTTGAATAGACTAAGCGTGGACGAGGCGGTAAATTTGATAGAAAACACCGATCTAAACGAGCTTGGAGCGATGGCTCTAGCGCGCAAGCGCGAGCTACATCCAGACGGCGTCACGACCTTTATCGTGGATAGAAACATCAACTACACGAACGCGTGCTGGGTGGACTGTAAATTTTGCGCGTTTTACCGCGATCACAAGGACGAGGAGGCCTATGTGCTGGGCTTTGACGAGATCGGGCAAAAGATCGAGGAACTCATCGCTATCGGCGGAACTCAAATTTTGTTTCAAGGCGGCGTACATCCGAAGCTAAAAATCGAGTGGTACGAGGATCTCGTGGAGTTTATCGCAAAAAAATATCCGAGCATCACGATTCACGGATTTTCTGCGGTCGAGATCGACTATATCGCAAGGATATCGCGTATCAGCACGAGAGAGGCGCTACGCCGTCTGCGAGAAAAGGGGCTCTACTCGATGCCGGGAGCCGGAGCAGAGATACTTAGCGACCGCGTCCGTGACGTGATCGCGCCTAAAAAATGCGATGTGGAGACATGGTTACGTATCCACCGCGAGGCGCACGAGGAGGGGCTAAAGACGACGGCTACGATGATGTTTGGTACCGTAGAAACCACGCGCGAGATCGTGGAGCACTGGGAGCACATCAGGAGTTTGCAGGATGAGACTGGCGGCTTTAGAGCGTTTATATTGTGGAGCTTTCAGGGGCTAAATACGCGCCTAGCGGCCGAACGTCCCGAGATCAAAAAGCAAAGCTCGAATCGCTATTTGCGCCTGCTTGCCGTCTCTAGGCTGTTTTTAGACAACGTGCCAAATATCCAAAGTAGCTGGGTCACGCAGGGAAGCTACATCGGGCAGCTGGCGCTACTGTTTGGCGCAAACGACCTAGGCAGCACGATGATGGAGGAAAACGTCGTCAAGGCCGCGGGCGCTAGCTACCGTATGAATCAAGACGAGATGATACGCCTCATCAAAGACATTGGCGAAAAACCCGCCAAACGCAATACCAATTATGATATTTTAGAAAGGTTTTATTGATGAAAATCATAAATTTAAAAGCCGCAAATTTACAAATCCCTGCCGTTTACGAGGCGAGCAAAACCCTGCCTGCCGTGAGTCTAAAGCTTATTTTTAAGGTCGCCGGAGCTTGCGCGGAGGAGAAGGCCGGACTTGCTAAAATCGTCGCGAAAATTTTTGACGAAGGCACGCTAAGTAAGGGCGCGGCGGGCTTTGCCAAAGAGCTTGAAACGCGCGCGATTAGTCTTTACGCGAGTGCGGGATTTGAGACGTTTGCGTTTGAGCTAAACTGCCTAAAGGAGCACTTTTCTTTCGCGCTTGCCAAGCTAAAAGAGCTTTTAGAGGAGCCAAATTTAAGCCAAAAAAGCTTTGAAAAGGTGCGAACTTTGACGCTGGGCGAAATTTCTGGCAACGAGAGCGACTACGACTATCTAGCTAGAGTCGCGCTAAACGGGCTGCTATATCCCGGTACAAATCTAGCAAGACCTAGCATCGGCACGAAGCAAAGCGTGGAGAGTATAACGCTAGAGGACGTTAAAAACTTCATCTCTAGCAAGCTTGATCTGGCAAATTTATTTGTAGTGCTAGGCGGCGAAGTGACGCCCGAGGAGCTAAATTTGGACGAAATTTTAAGCCCCTTAAAGGCGGGCGAGCCGCGCGAGCTAAAGCTTTTTAAAACCGATGAAAAATGCGGCCAAAAGTCCATCATCAAGCCTAGCGAGCAAGCCTATATCTACTTTGGCGCGCCTTTTGACGTTTGCCGAGAGGAGCGCTATAAGGCTAAGGTCGCGACGTTTATTTTGGGCGAGGGCGGCTTTGGCAGTAGGCTGATGGAGGAGATCCGCGTGAAGCGGGGGCTAGCGTATTCGGCGTATGCTAGGAGCGAATTTGCGCTCAGCCACTTGCAAATTTGGGGCTACCTGCAAACCAAAAACGAAAGCAGGAGCGAGGCGGTTGCGGTCGTAAAAGACGAATTTTCAAAATTCGTCAAAAACGGCGTAAAGGCTGGCGAACTAGTGCAAGCCAAAAGATTTTTGCTAGGCTCGCAGCCGCTACGCCAAGAGACGCTTTTTAACCGCTTAAATATCGCTCAAAGCGAGTTTTATAACGGCTTTAAGCTAGGAAATTTTAAAGACGAGCTAGAAAAAATCTCAAAGCTAAAGCTTGCTGAGCTAAACGCGTTTATCGCGGAGCACGCGGAGATAGAAAAGCTCAGTTTTGCTGTGCTTTACAATGAAATTTGATGAAAAAGACAGAATAAATCTAAAAAAAATCGGCGTAACCACTCTGCTCGACCTAGCGCTTAAGCTTCCTAAAAGCTTCGAGGATACGAGCCTGGCCGCCGCGCCAAAAGACGGACACGTGAGCGTCGCCGTAGAGATAAAAAGCGCGTATCGCCAGGGCGGGATGCTGCACGCCGTATGCTGGTGCGAGGCGTGGAAGCAAAACGTCAAGATCGTGATTTTTAATGCCAAGCCTTGGCATCACGGCGCTTTTAAAGTCGGCAAAAGCGTAATTGTAAGCGGCAAATGCGCCTACGCCTACGGCTCGTGGCAGCTAACAAATCCAAAAATCGTCACGAAAATAAACGAAATCATACCCAAATACAAACTCTCTCTCAGAGACGATTCGTTTAAAAATTTGATCCAAAAGTACGTAAATTCGCCAAATTTGATCGAGGCGGGACTCACGCCTAGGGAGGCTGAGTTTTTGCTAGATCTGCACAGAGGAGACGAAAAAAGCGTCGCGATACTAGATGCTCTCGTGCGAGAAAAAGCGGGCGAAGGGGAGTTAAAATTCGTAGAAATTTACAACTACCTAAAAAAACTAAATGCTAAAAAAACTCGCTTTAAGGCGCCTAAAGTCAAGCTTTTTGATATTTCTTCGTGGCTTAAAAATTTGCCATTTGCGCCGACTTCCGACCAGCTAAACGCTATCTCTGATCTGCGCGCGGACTTTAGCGGCGAGGAGGCGGTGCGACGCGTCGTGATGGGCGACGTGGGCAGTGGCAAGACGCTTGTTATGCTAGCCGCCGCGCTTAGCGTCTATCCCGGCCCTGCGCTCATCATGGCGCCCACGTCGATACTGGCCGAGCAAATTTACGCAGAGGCGGCGCGTTTGTTGCCTGATTTTATGCGGGTTTTGCTTGTTAAAAGCGGCGATAAACCCGAATTTGACGGCGTAAATCTCATCATCGGCACTCATGTTTTGCTATATCAAAGCTTACCCGCCGCGCCTTTAGTGATGATAGACGAGCAGCACCGTTTCGGCTCAAATCAGCGCGAGAAAATCAACGCTTTAGCCAGCGGAGGACTTGGGCGAGACCCGCAGCTTGACGAAGCGGAGGGCGAATTTGACGGTAAATTTAAGGAGGACGAGCAGTCAAATTTGACTGAAATCGTGCCCCAAAACCGGCAAACAAAAGCTGCGGGCGAGACCAGAGCTCACGTCGTGCAGTTTTCCGCAACTCCGATCCCGCGAACGCTAAGCATGATACAAAGCAGCTTTGCGGAGTTTAGTTTTCTAAAGCAGATGCCTTTTGAAAAGCATATCCATACGCAAATTTTACAAAGTGCGGACTTTGGTGAGTTGCTGACGCATATCAAAGCGCAAATCACCAAAGGCAAGCAAGTCGCCGTGATATATCCGCTGGTCGAAAGTAGCGAAAACTCGAACTATCAGGGGCTAGAGGAGGCGCAGGGGTTTTGGCGGGCAAATTTCGCAAACGTCTACGTCACGCACGGCAAAGACAAAGAAAAAGAGCAGGTGCTGCGAGAATTTCGCGAGCGCGGAGACGTGCTACTCTCGACGACGGTTGTTGAGGTCGGCATCTCGCTGCCGCGGCTTAGCACGATCGTAATCGTTGGCGCAGAAAGGCTAGGACTAGCGAGTCTGCATCAGCTGCGCGGGCGCGTAGGGCGAAACGGCGGGAGCGGATTTTGCTTTTTGTTTACAAAGCTCAAAAATCCGCCGACGCGACTGAGGGAGTTTTGCGAGACGCTGGATGGCTTTAAGATCGCCGAGATAGATCTCAAAAATCGCCAAAGCGGCGATATCCTAAACGGCGCGTTTCAGCACGGTGCGACGTTTGAATACTACGACTATGAAGAGGAAATCACGCAGGCGGCAAAGGATAGACTAGGGATTTAGCTAAATTTGCCTTTGGGATGGCAAATTTAGCTACTTGCCTGAGTATTTCTCTGTTTATTTTTAAATTTGAAATAAAATCGGTAAAAAGACTGTGCTATAAAGATTTTGTAATTTTCAAAAAATTGATTAAAATGAAATTTGAAGATTATTTTTGGAGCATTTTTGGCCTGATTAAAACCCTGCAAGTGTGTAGTATTTTGATTACTATATAGCTTTGTCTGCATATTATTTGGTGGAATCGGTACAAAACTAAATGCTTGCGGTTATGGCTTTTTGTAAAAACTAGAGATGTATTAATATG
>NZ_CALKTQ010000128.1 GCF_937997465.1 uncultured Campylobacter sp.
TATCACGCGCTCTTCGCTTGCTTGCAGGTAGGTATCCGGGCTAAATAAATTTTGCTTTTTTAGGATGATTTCATCGATCTTGTCGTAGTCTCCGACGCCGGTGAATAGATCAACCTCGGGCAGCTCCTTCATCAGCTCCTCGCGGTAACGCTGCATCAGACAGCCCGTAACCACGAGCAAAGAGCTTTTTTTACGCGCTTCGTGCATATCTAGGATCGCGCGGATGCTTTCTTCTTTTGCCGAGTTTATAAAGCCGCAGGTATTTACGATGATGACGTCGGCAGAGGCGACGTCGGGCGTGATCTCGTAGTTTGAGAGGCGTCCGAGCATGATTTCAGAATCCACCAGATTTTTGTTACAGCCTAAGGATACTAAGTGAAGCTTACCCATCTTATACCCACAGATTGTCGATCAGACGCGTTTTGCCGACATACGCGGCGACTAGGATGATGGTGTTGCTTGGCTCTATTAGCGAGATTTCGTTTAAATTTCTATCGACGATCGCGACGTAGTCGACGTTTAGCGGCTCTAGGGTTTGCAGCATCTCGCCTTTTATCGTTTGCGCGTTTAGCTCGCCGGCCGCGATCAAATTTGAAGCTTTTTTAAGCGAATGTGAAAGCTTAAGCGCCTCTAGCTTTTGCCCCTCGTCTAGGTAGGCGTTTCGCGAGCTAAGCGCCAGTCCGTCTCGCGCGCGAACGATCTCGCAAGGCACGATCTCTAAATTTAAAAAACAGGTCTTTACGAAATTACGCACGATGAGCAGCTGCTGCGCGTCCTTTTTGCCCATATAGACGCGCTTTGCGTTTGTTAGATTAAATAGCTTGTTTAGCACGCGAAGCACGCCGTCAAAGTGCCCGGGGCGAGTCTTGCCCTCAAGCACGCTTGCTAAATTTTCAGGCGCGCTGATTAGCGGCTCGGTATCAAAATATAGCTCCCTAGCCTCAGGTGCAAACATCGCGTGCACGCCCAGCTCCTCGCAAATTTTAGCGTCGTTTTGCTCGTTTTTCGGGTAGCTCTCAAAGTCCTCGCCGGCTAAAAACTGAGTCGGGTTTACGAAGGTCGAAACGATCGCGGTTTTGTTTTCTGCTACGCATCTTTTTATGAGGCTAGCGTGCCCATCGTGAAGCGCGCCCATCGTAGGTACGAAGCCGATATTTTCGGGATTTGCCGCGACAAAATCTCGCAGCTGTTCTGCTGTTCTTAAAATTTGCATTTTCTCTTCTTTGTGTTTAATTTTAACGCGCGATTATAGCAAATTTTATCTTTACTCTTACAAATATGTTATAATCACGCCAAAAAGCACAAAAAAGGTCTTAAATTTTGGATAATTACGAATACACGGAACTCCTAAAAACCCTAAACACAAAAGTAGAAAATATCGCTGGCGTCGTAAAGCCTGAGAGTATCAAAGCTCGCCTAAAAGAGATCGAGGAGATGGAGAACGATCAAAATTTCTGGCAAGACATCGCAAAAGCAAGCGCAATCGGCAAGGAAAAAACTAAAATTTCAAACATCTTAAATAACTTCCTAAATGCCAAAAGTGCCGTAGACGACGCAAAGGATCTATATGAACTGGCAAACTCTGAAAACGACGAAGAGACGATAAATTCGCTCTTTGCAGAGGCGGACGAGCTAGAGGATAAGATTGTAAATTTAGAGATTTCTATGCTACTTAGCGGCGAGGACGACGGCAAAAACGCCATCGTCACCATCCATCCGGGTGCGGGCGGCACGGAGAGTAACGACTGGGCGAGTATGCTATACCGCATGTATCTGCGCTTTTGCGAAAGAGAGGGCTTTAAGGTAGAAACCCTGGACTTCCAAGAGGGCGAAGAAGCCGGACTAAAAGACGTGAGTTTTATCGTTAAAGGCGTAAACGCTTACGGCTATCTAAAGGCCGAAAACGGCATCCACCGCCTAGTGCGAACCAGCCCGTTTGATAGCGCGGGACGCCGTCACACGAGCTTTACTAGCGTGATGGTAAGCCCAGAGATTGACGACGACATCGAAATAGAAATCGACGAAAAAGATCTAAAAATCGACACCTACCGTGCGGGCGGAGCAGGCGGTCAGCACGTAAATAAAACCGAGTCCGCGGTGCGCATCACTCATGCGCCTACCGGCATCGTCGTGCAGTGTCAAAACGACCGCAGCCAGCACAAAAATAAGGCCACCGCGATGAAAATGCTAAAATCGCGACTGTATGAGCTAGAGTTAATGAAGCAGCAAGAAGCCGCCGGTAGTATCGAAAAAAGCGAGATCGGCTGGGGCCATCAGATCCGCTCCTACGTGCTTTTCCCGTATCAGCAGGTCAAAGACAACCGCAGCGGCGAGGCGTATAGCCAAACCGACGCGATACTAGACGGCGATATAAAAAAGCTCATCGAGGGCGTTTTAGTAAGTCAAAAAAGCATAAACTAGAAAGGAAAAATATGGAAATTTCAGCTCTCTTAAACCAACTAGGCTATAACGAAAACGACGCAACCACCGCGCAAGTTAAGCGCATCCTAAACAACTGCGACGGGTTAAATTTAAGCAGTATTATCACGCTAAACGACCATCTAAAACCGCTCGGCGGCTTCGTCGCGATGAGCGGCAGCGAGGACGTGTTTAAGATAAAAAACGCGGGCAAAATGCCAGGTGCGCTAAACGTGATCGAAAACTGGGCTGAAAAGAACAAAATAAGCATAAAAAGAGTAAATGAAAATACTCACTACATACTAGGAAAAAACATATGAAAAACTACGATATCATCGTCATCGGCTTTGGCAAAGCAGGTAAAACCCTCGCCGTAAAAGCCGCAAATTTAGGCAAAAAGGTCGCCGTGATCGAAAAATCGGCGCAGATGTACGGCGGAACATGCATAAACGTCGGCTGCATCCCGACTAAAAAGCTAGTAAATTTGAGCAAAGAAGCGCAATACGTAAATAACAACGTTGCGGGCGAATACTTCACGCTAAGTATCGAGAAAAAAGACGCTCTCGTTTCCGCACTTAGAGCCAAAAATTTCGCGATGCTTGATGATAATGTAAACATCGACGTGATAAACGGCACGGCTAAATTTATAGATAAAAATAGTGTCGAAGTCACGGCGATAGACGGCTCAAAAAGCCTGCTTGCCGCGCAAACCATCGTTATAAATACGGGCTCGATTAATGAAAAACCTAGCTTTGAGGTTAGTTCAAATTTAGCTTACGACAGCACGGGGATTTTAAATCTAAAAACGCTTCCAAAACACCTAGCGGTCGTGGGCGGCGGATACATAGGGCTGGAGTTTGCCTCGATGTTTGCCGAGTTTGGCTCAAAAGTTACTATCGTAGCTCGCTCGGGCGTACTAAAAAACGAGGACGAGGACGTAAAAGAGAGCGTAAAGGCGCTACTACAAACGCAAGGCGTCGAGATTTTAGAAGGCTGCGAAGTTAAAAATTTAAAAGATTGCGTGCTGATTTTTACCCAAAACGGCGAAACAAAATGCCTTGAAGCGGACGCGTTTTTACTAGCGACCGGACGAGTAGCGGCGACTGCGGAGCTAAATTTAAGCGCAGCCGGCGTACAAACGGACACCAAAGGAAACGTGTCGGTAAACGAGTTTTTGCAAACCGCCCAGCCGCATATCTATGCAGTAGGCGACGTTCGCGGCGGCGAGCTTTTCACGTACACGAGCCTAGATGATTTTCGCATCGTCTTTGACAAGCTTTTTGGCGCCGGCAAACGCAGCACGCTAAACCGCTCGCCTCACGCCAACGCGCTTTTTACCGAGACTCCGCTAGCTAGCATCGGACTAAACGAGAAACTGGCCGCGGCGCAAAATTTGGACTTTAAAGTCCTAAAACTAGCGCTAGCCGCAGTCCCCGGCGCAAAGGTAGTCGGCAACGAAACAGGATTTTTAAAAGCGATCGTGGAGGCAAAAAGTGGCAAAATTTTGGGCGCAGCATTTCACTGCGTTTACGCAAACGAGCTTATCAACGAAATCGCCATCGCAATGGCTCTAGGCGCAGGTGCTAATTTCTTTAAAAATCAGATTTTCACCCACCCTAGTATCAGCGAAGCACTAAATGACCTCTTTGGACAATTTTAAAAACGACGGAAAGGATAAAAAATGAGGAATTTGCTTCTTGCTTTTATCGGGCTTTTATTCGTGGGATGCGCAGCTTCAAGCGGCGGACCCAACGACAACCCCGACTACGATTTTAACAAACGCGCCATCGAAGTTCTAAAGCCAAAATGCGAAAGCGGCAACTACTCCGCGTGCAACGATCTTGCCATCAGCTATCAAAATTTACAAGATCACAAAACCGCTCTAAAATACTATGAAAGAGCGTGCAAAAACAACTATCAAGCCGCCTGCACAAACCTCGCCAACATGTACCAAACCGGCCTTGGCGTAAGCAAAGACGCAAACAAAGCACTTGAAATCTATAGCGCCTCATGCACGAACGGCGGGGCGTACTCTTGCTACTACTTAGGCGAGTTTTATCGCTCGGCAATCGACGGCAAAGAACCGGACTACGCAAACGCCATGTCGGCCTACGATAGAGGCTGCAAACTAGGCGACGTACCGTGCTGCACGAACACGGCCGTACTTTACGAGCACGGCCTAGGCGTAGCGCAGGACGAGTCAAAAGCTAGAAGCATCTACCGCTCGGCGTGCTTTAGCGGCGACACGTCTGCATGCGACAATCTAAAAAGAATGGGCAGAAAGCGCTAAATTTAACGCATTTAAATTCGGTGTTAAATTTACTACGGCGAGTCAAATTCGGCTCGCCTTTTTAAATTTGACCGTAGCAAATTTAACTTCAAATTTGCCTCAAAATTTACCTCCCAAAACCCACATCTTAAAAATATAAAAACCAAAAACCATCCGTCAAATTTGATGCCTAACACTCGCAAATTTAACAGCTAAAATTTAGGTTTTATTTTTGACGTTCCATAGCCAAATTTTATTCGCTCCGCCAAAAAACAGGTTAAATTTGAGCGGATTTTCCCTGCAAATAGCAAAAACAAACAACGCCAAATTTGAGTAAATTTTATAAAAGATAGAAAAAGAGGGGCTCAAATTTAAGCCCCCGGAAGCGTAAGTTTAGAATAAAAATTAAAATTTATAAGAGACGTTAACCTTAAAGTTTCTGCCCGGCTCCCAGTCGATCGCGTTCGCATCGCCCGTATATTCGGCTATTCTTTGAGACTGCGAGACGTAGGCTTTGTTAAATACGTTATAAACGCCCGCGTTTATCTCAAGACCTTTAAATTTACCGCCGCTTGGCGCATAAGTGAGATAGATGTCGCTCACGGCGTAGCTCGGGATATGTACAGCAGCGTCGTTGCCGGCACTCGTGGTGTCTTTCGAGGCAAAATAAATAAGATTATAACCCACAAGCGTATCGATAGCATTTATCGAATACTCGGCGTTAAAGGTGTATTTGTCGCCCTGGTCGCGGTAGCCGATGATATTTGACGTGTAGTAGCCGCCGCTACCGTTTCTCACACGGTCTTTATATCTTACTTTTTGATGAGTATAGCTGGCACCCAGGCTTAGCGCGTCAAGGTTTAACCTCGCCAAAAGCTCGACGCCGTCGATATCCGCGCCGCCTGCGTTGATCCTATAAAGCACCGGATTTATACGCCCGCCTGCTGCGTTATTATCTACGATTAGATTTTTGTATTTGGTTTTAAAGTATTTAGCTACAAAGCTAACGTGTCCCGTTTCGCTAAACTCGCCCTTGTAGCGTCCGCCGATCTCGTAGCTATCGCCCGTAGTGGCCTTTAGATCAGGGTTTGCTCTGTATCCCAGCGCCGTACCTCTGCTAGAGCCGCTAGCTAGCATGGACTCCATAACGTCCGGCCCTCTAAACACCTTAGCATAGCTAGCAAATACCCCAAGCCCTTTCATAAACTCGTAATCAAGCGCGAGAGCGGGTGTAAATTCGTCAAATTTGTATTTGTAGCCGCCGATATTTGCGCCGGTGCCGTTATAGGTCTTTAGCTCGTGGCGCTCGTATCTGATGCCAGGAGTCACGGTTAGGCCTGCAAATTTGATCGCATCCTCTAAGTAAAACGAGTAGTTGTTTACTTTTTCGGGGCGGTTGTTTTGCGGTTTATTAAAGTTTTCGCTGTGGTAGTACTCCGCGCCGTATCTTAGCGTCTGCGTCACGTCGCCCGTCTCTATCGCGGTTTTTGCTTTCGCGCTTAGGCCTCTAGTTTTTACGCCCCATTTGCTACCGTCGATCCTCTGATGCTTCGTATGATACGCAGTTACGTCTAGATTTAGCAGTTCGCTCGGCGTAAATTCGTACTTTAACGTCGTCGTGTCGCGCTCGTATTTGCGGTAGTCATCATTTGTATGCCAACTACCAAATTCTGCTCTTAAAGGATAAAGTCCCTTGTAGTGGTTGTGTTCGTGAGAGAGCGATATCCTGTGCGCATCTAAAAAGCTATATCCGAGCTTAAAAAGATAGCTAAGGTCGTTGCCGTCGCCGCCGATTTTCTTGCCATTGCCGCTTTTACCGTAGTCGTAACCTTTGTGATTTATCGCGGCTAAAAAGTCAAGTCCCTCGACGGGCGCGGTAAAAACCATGAGTCCTTGCGAAAATTCATCGTTGTTTGAGGCGTAGCCCGTTTTGATTTTAGCGCCGATGATTTCGCCCTCTTCTAGCAGATCTCTAGCGTCC
The DNA here is from genome assembly GCF_937997465.1 of uncultured Campylobacter sp. Classification (GTDB taxonomy): domain Bacteria; phylum Campylobacterota; class Campylobacteria; order Campylobacterales; family Campylobacteraceae; genus Campylobacter_A. The sequence goes on from NZ_CALKTQ010000128.1 coordinate 6,669, forward strand.
ACCGTCCTAAAGGCTACCGAACCGCCCAGAGCTCCGGCGCCGTTTACCACAGAGCGCGAGCCGACCTCAACGTCGATGGCTTTGATCAGATCAGGGTCGATTAGTAGGTCTGCGTTGTGGTGAAAGGTATTTCCGTTTTGCTTCGCGCCGTCGATCGTGATGTTTAGGCCGCGGTCGCTCACGCCTCTCATGTAGATTTTTTGATTCATGCCGTTCGTACCGCCCACGTAAACGCCCGGGATATCGCGCATAACGTCTTTTAGTATGCCTGCGTTTCTCGTGCTTATTTTTACGTCGTCTACGCCGTAGCCGCCGCTAGTGCTGCTTACCTCTACGCCGCTTAGCGTTACGTTCTCGGCGGCATTTGCGCCGATAGCCAGAGCCGCTACGAAAGAGATTTTCGCAACATTGTTAAAACTCATTTTTTCTCCTCTTTAAATTTACGAAAATTTGCGCCGATTTAGAAAAACATTTAAATTTTGTTTTCTTTAATCTGCTTAAATTTTGAAAACGAATACTACAATCCTAAGACTAAATTTTAGATAAATTTATCTAAAATATTACTTGCCTATTCGTTATTGACAATAAATACCATAATCTGATATAATTGCCGCGCAAATTTTATAAGAAGGCATTAAATGGAATTTCTCAAACACAACGTCGATTACGTTATCATCGGTATTTTAGGGCTTATGAGTTTTACGGTAGTGTGGCTTACGATAGAGCGCTTGATCTTTTACGCAAACGTTAAATTTGAAAACTACAAGAATCAAGACGACTTTGAAGAGAGCGTAACTAGAAATTTAACAACGCTTTATATAGTTTATTCAAATGCGCCGTATATCGGGCTTTTGGGTACGGTCGCAGGCATCATGGTGACCTTTTACGACATGGGTATGAGCGGCGGCATCGACACTAAAAGCATCATGGTCGGCCTGTCTCTCGCGCTAAAAGCAACCGCACTAGGACTCATCGTCGCGATACCGACGCTAATGATTTACAACGCATTTATGAGAAAAGTGGACGTTTTAGTAAACCGCTACAAGGCTTCACGTGAGAATGCCTAAAAAAGAGGGATTAAACGTAATCCCACTCATAGATATTATGCTCGTTTTGCTAGCTATCGTGCTTAGCATCTCTACCTTTATCGCTCAAGGCAATATCAAAATCGACCTGCCAAACAGCGAGAGCGCGGAAAAAAAGCAAGACGAAAACGATAAAATCGCCGTTTTAATTAATAAAGATAATGAATTTTTTATAGGCGAAGAGAAAATCGCCGAGGGAAATTTAAAAGAAAAGCTAAACGAGATAAAAAACGAAACGTTAATAGAACTCAAAAGCGATAAAGAGAGTAAATTCGACTCGTTTATCAAGGTTATCGACATACTAAAAGAAAAAAATCATGAAAACTTCGCTATCACGACAACAACTGAATAGACGCGCCAGCTTTACGGGGCTTGGCGTTTCTATCCTGTTGCACTCTATCCTCATCGGATCTTTTATCAAATTTTACGAAGAACTAAAACCGATGCCGGAAGAAAAAAGCGTCAAGATAGCGCTAAATACCTTTACGCCGCCAGCAGCTCCGCTCCCGCCGGCACCTACCCCACCGGCCCCGCCGCCTCCGGCACCGCCTGCGCCGCCTCCGCCAGAACCCGTCGTCACGCCGCCAAAACCGCCAAAACCG
>NZ_CALKTQ010000129.1 GCF_937997465.1 uncultured Campylobacter sp.
CGAGATCACCGAGGACGAGGCAAAAGCAAGGGGCGGTAAGCTCATCGTGGCGGACTTTGGCGCAGAGAGCTGCGGCGACGCAGTGAGGCTATACTGGCTCGTGGACGAGAAAACCGACCGCATCATGGACGCTAAATTTAAAAGCTTCGGCTGCGGCACGGCCGTGGCGAGCTCCGATACGATGGCCGAGCTTTGCGTCGGCAAGACTGTGGACGAAGCGGTCAAAATCACAAACATCGACGTAGAAAAAGCTATGCGCGACACACCCGACGTCCCAGCCGTCCCGCCTCAAAAGATGCACTGCTCGGTCATGGCCTACGACGTCATCAAGGCCGCAGCGGCGCAGTACAAGGGTGTAGATCCTGAGCATTTCGAGGACGAGATCATCGTGTGCGAGTGCGCGCGCGTGAGCCTAGGCACGATCAAAGAGGTTATCCGCCTAAACGACCTACACACGGTCGAGGAGATCACGCAGTACACCAAAGCAGGCGCCTTTTGCAAGTCCTGCGTGCGTCCTGGCGGGCACGAAAAGCGCGAGTATTATCTCGTGGACATCCTTGCAGACACCAGAGCCGAGATGGAGCAGGAGAAAAAGCAAGCCGTCATCGACGCACAGGTTTCGGGCAAATTTGACGACGTGAGCTTTGAGAGCATGACCGTCGTGGGCCAACTAAAGGCCATCGAGAGCGTTATCGACAGAGAGATCCGCCCGATGCTGATGATGGACGGAGGCGACATGGAGATACTTGATCTACAAAAGGATGCCGAGGGCAAATTTGACGTCTATATCCGCTATATGGGCGCTTGCAGCGGCTGCGCGAGCGGCGCGACTGGTACGCTATACGCGATCGAAAACGTATTACAAGAAAACCTCAGCCCAAATATCCGCGTCCTACCTATCTGATCTGCTTTGCACCGCAAATTTGATGCGGCTTAGGCCTCAAATTTGATTAAATTCGGGCGGTTAATTTAGCCGCCCTACTCTTTTTTCTATTTTATTTGCAAATTTTAACGTCAGATTTGACCCCATTTTTAAATTTCACTCTTTTATTTCCTTATAAAAGCTTAAATTACGAGCCAAACAAACAACGGTCGTTATCAACAGTATCGGTATCAGCGGTATATATAGATAGACAAAAACTAATGCCGATGTGTCTCTATGAACAGCCTTGCCTTCCAAAAACAACGAGCCGACAGGATAATACAAAACCAGCGTCATGATCGCAAAATTTTCTATCGCAAAAATCGTATTGCTTTTTTCGGGATTTTCGACGAAAAGTTTACTATACCTGCGCTCCGAAATAAAAAATACGCCTACGCAAGCGACGCTAACTATGAATACCCAGTATAATTTATCAACATTAGATGAAAACAAAATCAAAAAAGCCATCGCAGCAGCGCTCACAAAGGCAAACCTAATCAAGCGGTGCAGCTGATATCTGCGCTTTAAATTTTCAGGAATTGACGCTAAGGCTTTGCCGTATTCTAGCGCTTCGACCTCCTCGTCGCTTTGGCCTAGCTCGGTTTCATGGCTCGCGCTCTCAAATTTCGGCTCAGATTCGGTTGCGTCGCTTTGATTGGCTTGCGCTTGACTTAAATTTTGCCCATTAGTCGTTTCGTCAGCGACTAGCTCGCTGATTTTTTCTTGCGATTTTAGTACTCTTTGCGGCAGATACACGGTCTCATCGGCAGCAAATTCGTCGTTGGCATTGTGGGCTATTATTGCGATGGGGAGCATAATTATCGTGATAAAGATCGCCTGCACGGTCGTTGGCGTACTAAAAGCCGCATCCAAAAATAACGCATATAAGCTCGCCGCAATGAAAAAGAGCGCGATAGTTTCAGTACATATCAAGGTAAAGGCCTTACCCTCGTCGCTAAACAAAAATACACTATACCGCTTGCGTCTAGGCGAGCTCAATGAAAAGAGTATTAACGCAGCAGACGCACCAAGCGCCACAGCAAATAAAAAAGGTGATGATGGGTGTGCAGGATCTACCAAGAAAGAAAAAAGAAGCACTATAAAAGTTGTGGAAAGCCCGATAAATAAATTCTTACCAAAGCGCCAATTATCGTAACTTTTTAAAGCATCTTGTGGAATTTGACTGATGTCGACGGCGATTTTATCTTTTTGAGTTTGCATTTTCGCCTCCTTTTTTGTTATTTTAGCCTAAATTTTAACTATATCATCACCAAAATCCATCTACCACAAATTCCAATTTACATAATTTAAATTTTCTATTTCTCCTATCAAAATACCTAAAATTCCGATAATCGTTAATGTAGAATATTTTAGTGACAAA